>JAFGIW010000002.1 GCA_016929415.1 Chitinispirillaceae bacterium
CGACATCCTTGTAAGAATCTTGAATTGCATGTTTGACCGCACAATCGAACATCGCGGCCGAAGACATAGTGCCGGCTTCGGATATGGTGTTGAGAATATCCTTGGCGAAGTTATACTCCTCCTTTTTATAAGCAGCACGGAGACGGGTATGCCAGTTTTCGAAATAATTCCTGTATCCAATGATGCGTGTAAAAGCGGAATCGATCATCGCGTTTGTAACGATCTTCTCTCCTGTTACGTCGATCGTCATTGTAACCAATTCCTGGACAATGAGCTGAATATAATAAGGAATCAGCCATTCGACCTTTTTCAGAAGGTAGTCTATCTGCTCATCCCCGATCACTAGTTCAGGACGTTTTACCAAAGCCCGAATCAAATCCCCCGCATCCTTCGGGGTAAAGGGCCCGATTGCCATGTTGTTCAAATCGTTAATAGTCTGGCTCGCGTTCATCTGTCCCACTATATTATCTAGGCCGATGGAGCCTGCATAGACAAACTGGATTTTGCTTTTAATTTCCGGCATCTGCCGGAGGGTTCTATTATTTTCGAGAAAGTGTATTGCCCGGGAGTCGCCCTGATCGTTGCGGATATTCATAATAGTCTGAGCGAACTCGTCCACGATGAGAATGATCTTTTCGTTACTGCAGTCGAGGGATTTTACCAAAGCGACGAACTCGTCATAATGATTGACTTCAACTGCGCCTAATTGAACCTTTACCTCGGACAGAGAAATTGTATCTATACGACCAAGCGTCTCTTTCGTGCAATTTTTAACGTAAAAGGCAAATCTTTTTGCAGCTTTCAGCTCGGAAACCAGCTGTTTGTACATTTTCTTAAAGAACTCATTTTCGTCGTTTACCGATTCGGTAATCATGTAAACGACATGGAAATTCGGTCGTGGATTGTCACGTATGTGGCATACAAGCGAAGTTTTACCTACCCTGCGCGGCGCTGAAATAATAATATTGCTACCGGAGATAGTACGTTGCCAGAGGATTTCAATTTCATTTTTCCTGTTGAAGAAATCATCCCCGCTTGCGACCTGACCTGCGATGATTTTAATAGACATGCATACTCCCGCTTTGTGATCTAAAACAAATATACATGACAATAATCATTTTGTCACTATATTTAACAAATTTATTATTGTTAAATTTGAATGTTGAAATCCATTAACTTTTCGGTAAAACACGGCCTCATCACCTCGCTGATCGGCCCGAGCGGCTGCGGAAAGACCACCCTGCTGCGCTGTTTCAACCGGATCAACAAACGGTTCAGTTACGTGCGCACCGCCGGGGTGATCGAGATTCTCGGGAAAAACATTTTCGATCCCGATGTAGCGCTGATCGAACTGCGGAAGAGCGTCGGCATGGTTTTCCAGCGGCCCAATCCGCTTCCCATCTCGGTATACGAAAACGTCCTTTTCGGCATGCGGGTGCACACGCCCCGAAGTCAATTGAAAAAAAGCATCCTCGACGAAACGGTCGAAAAGGCGCTCACCGAGGTCGGCCTCTGGAAAGACCTCAAGGACCGTCTCAAAACGAAAGCCACCGGCCTGCAACTCGAACAGCAGCAGAAGCTCTGCATAGCACGGCTTCTCCCCCTCAAGCCGGAAATCATCCTCATGGACGAGCCGTGCTCCTCGCTTGACGTCGAGGGAACGCACGCCATCGAAGAGCTCATGTTCGGCCTGCGGGGCGATTACACCATCATCATCGTCACCCACAACATGGCCCAGGCGCGCCGCGCCAGCGACGAGTGCGTCTTCATGCTCCTCGGGGAGCTGATCGAACACGCCAGAACGGAAGATCTGTTCCTCACCCCGAAAAACCCGAAGACGGAGGAGTATATCGAGGGACGGTACGGATGACGGATTGAGCCAAAGAAGCTTTATGCCGCATCGGTCCCGGTTCCACCATCCGTAAACCCTGCCGGACTTTTCCTTCCCCCCGCGCGGGAAGGCTTACCTGCTATACCGCTTCAATGGTTGAGGGCGGCTTGGTCGCAATATTATAGGTAACGCTGACGACGCCGGGCACCTCGGCGACAATCTCCCGCGCCAGTTGCTCGAGGATTTCGAATGGAAGCCGGGTGGGCGCGGCGGTGCGCGCGTCAACGCTGTTCCAGCAACGCACTTCAATCTGCTGGCCGAAGTCGCGCTTTCCGTCGCGCATGCCCGTTACCCGGTCTTCATGCAGGATGGCGAGGTATTGAAAGGCGCCGAAACCCGAGAGCAGCCGCTCTACCATCCGTGTTGCCTTCCGGACCGTCTCGATGCGCTCCGGTGTCGCTTCGCCGATCACGCGGGCGGCAAGCGCCGGTCCTGGAAAGGGGATGCGCCGGAACAGTTCGTTGGGCAGCCCGAGCGCCTGACCCAGCTTTCGTACGCCGTCCTTGCGCAGTTGAATCAGCGGCTCCAGAATGCAATAGCCGAACGCCGCCTGCGGGTCGATACCCAGCTGCTCGAAAACGTTGTGCTGACGCTTGATGCCGGCAACGGTCTCATCCACGTCGGTCAGGATCGTCCCCTGAAGCAAATGCTTCGCTCCGCTCTCACGGACGAGACGGCCGAAGACATGACGGTAGAAGGTTTGCGTAATGGCCTCGCGCTTCGCTTCGGGGTCCGTCACGCC
Source organism: Chitinispirillaceae bacterium (assembly GCA_016929415.1). Classification (GTDB taxonomy): domain Bacteria; phylum Fibrobacterota; class Chitinivibrionia; order Chitinivibrionales; family Chitinispirillaceae; genus JAFGNB01. The sequence continues at coordinate 2,634 of JAFGIW010000002.1, forward strand.
CTTGAGCGCCGCGAAAAACTCCTCGCGCGCATCGACAACTTCGACCGTAACGCCGAGGGCGCGGAAAAAGCCGGCGACCTGCTCGGGTTCGCCCGCGCGCATAAGGCCGTTTTCGATGAAAACCGTCCTCAGGCGCTCACCCAGGGCGCGATGCCCCAGCATCGTAACCGTCGATGAATCGACGCCGCCGGAAAGGGCGTTGATGGCCAGGCCATCCTTTACGGCGCGCTTGATCTCTTCCACCTTTTCATTGATAAAACTTTCCGGGTTAAGCTCTTGGACAGTGATCTCCCTGATCATGAAATCGCTCCTTTTCAATTGATGGTAACAGTGACGCGAGAATGCCGCATTCCGACCAACACCTTCCGCCGCATCCCGGAATAATTTACTTGATGGCGCTCCCGGACGGAATGGGAAACGGCGTACAGGGAGAAATGAGGTTGACTTTGCTTCTTGTCCGGCACGCCCCCTGCCCGTTCTTCTCTCTTCAGTCCCCCGCGGGGGGACCGTCGAAAAGCAAAAAATGTGAAGGGGGCG
>JAFGIW010000172.1 GCA_016929415.1 Chitinispirillaceae bacterium
GAGAGGATGCCCGCGGAAATTCCGCCGGGTCGGGCCTCTATATCGTACAACTCACGGTGATCGATTCCCGCGGCAAGGTCACAAAACAGTTCGACCGCCGGGTGACGTGGATCCGGTAGACGCCATGCCATGGCGTCTACCGGAAATCGCGGACAGGGAGCCCTCACGCCCCTTTCAAGACACGATTGGAAAGGTTATCTGAAAAACGCAGTTCTTCTTTACGTCAACGCCCCCGGCGGTTGCCACACCGTTACGTCGCCCGCGGGGGACGGTCGGGTGGAATAGTGCGCAGGGGGGGGCTTGTCGGCGGGCGGTAAAGGGGTAATTCATTTCCTCCTTTCCCTTTTCCAAAGGCCCGATCCGCCTTCCGCATCCTTTGAAAAACACTTCCACGCCGGCGTCCATCCGCAATCCATTTAACGAATTAAACGCATCGCTGATTGAAGATCACTAATTTTGAATTGTTATCCACAACGGAAACCTATATAATTAACAAGGAATATATCTTAAAAGAAATAACGGTGAAAAATGAATAATAGAATGGGCAGAATGTAAATGATCTTTATCAATAGATGGAAGTGGTCCGGTTTTTTTCCGATTCAACTCCTTATCGTGCTGTTATCAGGGCGCGCGGCGTTATCAGACGATTATTCCGCGTGGAGCTATTCGAAAAAAATCACCCTCAATACGACAGGCAGCGGCGCAAATGTTACTGAAAACAAGTTTAATTTTCCATTGCTGATACGCCTCAATCCCGGAACGTTCAGCCATTTCTCACAAACCAAATCAGGAGGTGCGGACATCCGTTTCTCGAAAACCGACGGCACCACCCCCCTGCCCTATCAGATCGAGCGATGGGTCGATAATGGCGACAACGATACCGCGGAGATCTGGGTTAGGATCGATACGGTTTACGGAAGCAACTCCACGCAGGGCCTTATTATGTATTGGGGGAACGCGTACGCTGCCGACAGTTCGGACAGCGCAGTTGTCTTCTCGTCAACGAACGGTTTCATGGCCACGTATCATCTGGCAGGTAACCTTAACGATGCCACGGGCCACGGCTATAACGGTACAAATTCGGGGGGGTCGATGGACACTGCATCCGGAATTATAGGCAGGGCGCGTGCCTTTAACGGTTCTACACAATACTTTCAAGCCGGCATTCTTCCCGACCGGCCTAGCGGCGCCATTTCGTTTTGGTTCAGACCTAACGCACCGTTTAATTCCTCCTCTTCCACAACCTGGGGAATCTGGGGAAAAACGGAAAGCGGCAGTATGAATGCCAATTTAAGCTTACGGGGGAGTGATTTTCAACTTGGTGACGGATCTGTCGGCGCAATCCAGACCAAGATTGAGAACTCCGACGCCAGCGCCTATATTTCAAGCGTTACCAACTCTTTCAATGCGGGCACCTGGTATCACGTGGCATGGGTCTGGGGAAGCAATGCTGATTCGCTGTTTCTTAACGGCGTAGCGGATTCCGGAAATTCAAGCTACAAAACAATAGCCGGCAATGTCAACGACGAGATCGGCCGCGCTTATTATGATGAAGGAAACATTTCCGGCGGCGGACCGCGTTATTTCAACGGCACCCTCGACGAATTCCGTATTGACTATTATCAGCGCACCGCCAGCTGGGTCAAGCTCAATTACGAGAATCAGAAGCCTGGCCAGAAGCTCGTTGTCTACCCCGCCTCGTACACCTGGGACAACTCGACAGCCTCCGGCATCCAGACCGGCGGCGGCACCTGGGGAACCGACAACTACTGGTCGCTCACCGGCGACGACGGAAGGGTGCTGTTCCCCTGGCCGGGAGCGGGAAGTTCCGCGCGATTCGCCGGAAGCGACGTCAACAAAACCATAACGGTAAGCGGTACGCAATATGTCGACAGTCTCACCTTCAGCAACAGCGGTTATACGTTAAGCAGCGGAACGATCAATTTTGGTACGAAAAGCGGGATTTATATTGCATCGACAAAATCAGCCACCATATCGGCCGTAATTGCCGGAACCGGCGGCTTGTCGAAAGCAGGAACCGGCACACTGATTCTCACCGCGGCAAACAGCTATTCCGGCGGAACGACCGTCGGCGCAGGGACACTGCAGCTGGGAAACGGCGGAGCTGCCGGCAGTATCACCGGCGATGTGGTGAACTCCGGTACGCTCATCGTCAACAGGATGGGAACGCTCTCGTACAGCGGAGCGATAAGCGGGACGGGCGCCCTCACAAAGTCCGGCACCGGCACACTGATCCTGACCGGAAACAATACCTTTTCGGGTGCGACGACCATAGGCGCCGGGACGTTGCAGGTCGGCAACGGAGCCGCAACGGGAGCGGTCACGGGCGACATCGCCAACAACGAAGCGTTGATCATCAACCGTTCAGGTACGCTCACCTACGGAGGAGTGATCAGCGGCAGCGGGACGGTTGCAAGCAATGGCCCGGGAACGCTCGTCCTGACCGGGAACAACACCGATACCGGAGCGATAACCGTCAGTTCCGTCAGCACGCTGCAGATCGGCAACGGCGGCGCCTCCGGCGCAGTTGCGGGAAATATCACCAACAACGGCGTGCTTATTGTCAACCGATCGGGAACGCTTACCTACGGAAGGGCGATCAGCGGAACCGGCACCTTGACGAAATCCGGTACCGGAACACTGCTTCTTACGGGAAGCAATACCTATTCCGGCGCAACGACCGTAAGTACCGGCACCCTGCAGATCGGCGACGGCGCAAGCGGCAGTGTTGCAAGCGATATTCTCAATAACAGCGCGCTTGTCGTCAACCGGACCGGAACGCTTACCTACAGCGGCGTCATCAGCGGAACCGGAACCCTTGCGAAATCCGGAACCGGTACGCTGATTTTAACCGGAAGCAATACCTTAACCGGTGCAACGACGGTCAGTGCGGGCGCCCTTCAGATCGGAAGCGGCGGCAACGGCGGCAGTTTCGCCGGCGACATCACCGACAATGCCGCGGTAATTATCAACCGGACGGGGACGCTCACCTATGGCGGAGCGATAAGCGGGAGCGGCACGCTGACCAAATCGGGAAACGGGACTTTGATACTTACCGGTGCAAATACCTTTTCCGGCGTGACAACCGTCAGCGGCGGAACCGTGCAGATAGGTTCGGGAGGCACTTCAGGAAGCATTTCCGGCGACATCGCCGACAACGGCTCACTCATCTTCAACCGCTCCGACGCCTTCACGTACGGGGGCGGCATAGGCGGAACCGGTTCGGTCACCATTGCGGGCACAGGTACGTTGACGCTGTCGGGGGCGCATACGTATACCGGCGCGACAACCATTTCAGGCGGCACGCTCCTTGTCGACGGTTCGACTGCCGCGGGAAGCGCCATCACGGTCGCTTCAGGCGCCACCCTCGGCGGTACCGGCGCCTGCGGCGGCACGGTAACGGTAAACGGCGGTACGATCGCTCCGGGAGCTTCAGGCCCGGGAAAACTGACCGCCGGAGCGCTGAGGCTCGACAGCGTATCGATTATCAGCTTCGATCTCGGCACCCAGAGCGATACGATTGCCGTTGCCGGAAACCTGACGCTCGACGGCACGGTCAACTTCGCTTCGGGAACCGGTTTCGCAACCGGTACCTACCGTCTAATAACTTTTACCGGTACCTTGACGGACAGCACCCTGAACGTCGGTTCGGGGCCCGCAGGAATCGATTTCACGCTGCAGACCGGCAGCAACTATATCGATGTCGTCGCATCCATGGGCCTTATTCAGACCGAACCGCGGGACACCATGGTTATCGCGGGAAACGGAGCGTCGTTCTCAGTGACCGCGGACGGTACGGGCACCCTGCATTACAAATGGCTGCGCTACCACCTCGCGGGGCAACCGGACTCCGTGGGGAATTCGACTTCTCTTTCGATCGACACCGTTTCAGCAGGCGACAACGGTCTTATCTTCCGCTGCGTAGTCCGCGACGATAACGGTTCGGACACTTCACGGGCGGCTGTTCTGACGGTGATCGATACGCCGCGTATTGCAACGCAACCGCACGATACCACGGTGCCGTATGGTGAAAACGCCGTATTCTCGCTTTTGGTAACCGACACGTCATCGGTTACCTATGCCTGGAAAAAAACCGACAGTTCGACCGTACTCGGCACCGGCGCCTCGTTGACCGTCACTTCAACCACCTTTGCCGACAGCGGCAGCAGCTTCTTCTGCGAAGTCACCAACATGGTCGCATCGGTTAACAGCGACACCGTCGTACTGCGAGTCGACCATATTCCCCCCGCGATCACGAAGCAGCCGGTTTCCGATACAATCCTGATCGGCGAAAATGCGCTCTTCACCGTGACGGCCACGGGAAACGCCGCTCCCGCATATTCATGGCGGAAGGTCGGCGGTGCCGATCCGGTCGGCGCCGGCGCCTCCCTTTCGATAACGTCTGCATCATTCGCCGATTCGGGCCTGTACTATTGCATTATCAGCAATCCCGGGGGTGCCGTTACCTCCGATACGGTCCGGCTGCTCATCGGTCATTTCGCTCCTTACGGCGCGAATGTCCTCCCCGATACGTTGACCGTGTTGGTCGGGAGCGTCGCGCGGTTCTCGATCACGGCCGGCGGAACGGAACCGTTCACCTATAACTGGTACAAGGTGCGGGGAACCGCCGATTCATTGCTTTCCGTCAATGACGACACCCTGCTGTTCGGCGCGACGGCATTCGCCGACAGCGGCGACTATTACTGCATTGTCGGCAACCCCGGCGGCACGTTCACGAGCGATACGGTCCATCTTGCCGTCGGACACACGAAACCAATCGCGGCTTTTTCGTTTACGCCGAAGAACGGACAGGCACCGCTTTCGGTCGCCTTTACCGACGCATCAACCGGCGCCGTCACTTCCCGGCTCTGGAGATTCGGCGACAACGGCACCGACACGGCAGCAAGCCCCACGCATACCTATACCGATACCGGCCTTTATACCGTCATGCTGATCGTCACCGGTCCCGGCGGTACGGATTCCCTGGTGAAACACGATTCCCTGTTCGCCTATGCCGAAGGCGCCAACCCGGTCCGCATGAGCGCACGCTTTCTTACCGGCGCCGACGTCGAGGTCACGCTTACCGGTATCAACGATATCGATACGTTTCCACCCTCGCCGGAATGCGATTCGATGGGCGTCTGGTACAAGCCGCATGCACTTCCCGCCGGCAGCGCCGACGGTACGTTGATCGTCAGGTACCGACGTTCAGCGTTCAAGGGAACCGGGATGGTCGACACCCTTACACTCCCGGCCGCCGATTCACTCTACGGCCTGATGAGCGGTCTTTACTGGCATGATGGTTCAATCTCCGGCTTTTCAGCCGCAAACGGCTGCATGGTGCTGCTGCGCGATACAACGGTGCCTCAAAACCCGCTTTCTCTCACCGCAACGGCGGCAACCGCTTCCAGCATCCGTCTCTCATGGAATAAAATCACCGATGCCTCGATAAGCAAGGTTCGTATCTGGTATGGAAAATCGATAATCGATACGGGGCTTTTCACACCGCACAGCGGTTTCGATTCACTGGTGATCACCCCCGCCGACACTGCGGCCGTTATTACCGGCCTCTCCTCCGATACCACCTACTATTTCGGCATACAGGTGGCAAAAGGGACACACTGGTCAATCATCACCGATAAATCCCGTACCAGCTGCAGAACTCCCGCAACGGGCATCGATACGGTCAATACGATCGTCATCGACACGCTCTATTTCGATTCGCTTACGGGTTCGATCAGAATTTCCTGGTGTATCGACACGGCATCGGTAAAAAAAGGCGTGGAAATAGGAATCTCGTACGGCCTTACACAGTTCCCGACCAGCGCCGACGGCTGTTACACGGTTTATGCGTTCTCACGCTGTACCGATACCCTCGTACGGCTGAACGAGACGGTCCGATTCGATACGCTCTACTACGTCGCGCTCTGGTTCCGTACACCGAACGGGACATGGCTTGCCCCGACCATCGATTCACGGAAAACCGTGCATATCGGAAGGCCGTTCCGGCAGTCCGTCACCTTTTTCGATCCCGGTGCGGAAAAGGACACAGTCTTCGGGTTCAACGACGCGATTCTTCTCTGGAAAGACAGCACCTATACCGACAAGGTGACCGTCAACGATACCCTCGAGGTCGTACGGTTTGATACGTTGCCGCAAGGAATGATTGTTGTGGGAACTCCTTTCCTGTTTAAAAAAGGCGATCCGGTCCTCCCCTTCCATGTCGGCATCCGCATCGACTCTCTTCCCGGCGGCGCATCATTGAAGGAGGTGCGCATTTACAGCGACAGCGCCGGCAGCTACAGCGTGCACTATGAAACGGTCGTCGATTCCGTTCACGGCATCGTCTCGATCAAAACCGCCGACCTGCGACGGTCGTTTATCGCAATGATCGATACGATGCCGCCGAAGGTCACGATTTTCAGCGATACGGCGTCGGTTGTTTACAGTACCGCGAATCTCAAAGACAGCCTTCGTATTGACGACAACATCGCCAATGTCCAATGGAAATACTATTACAGCAGGGGTGATGATGTGCCGCAGCAACGCGTCTATGGCGAAACGCGCTCCACAAGCACCGGCTTTTCACTGATCATTTCGGAGAAAATTCAGATGATCAGTTCCGAATCGGGTCTCCGTTCCTTCCTTGTGATCAGCGACGGCGCCCATCTTGACACGATCAATTTATCCCGCTCCGTCTTCCGTTACGAATCGGACAAGCTGACTACCGAAGAGGGCGTCTGGACGCCGGTCTACCCTACCGCAGTGCTTAACAATAAGGATGCATATCAGATTGTTGCACAACTGTCACCACAGCAGGATATGGCAGAATACGACCGTCGCTATATGCGTTTTTACCGCTGGGTGGCGTACGAAGGGAACAGTAATGAACCCGAAAAATGGATCGAATATAATCAGGACAAAAGCGATATACGTTCTCTTTTCACCCTTGAACCGGGAAGGATGGTCTGGCTCAAGACACGCGGCAATATGCCGTTTCATCTCGATTCTGGCTATACGCTCTCCCTCAAGAATACCTTTACCGTCGATCTTCCTCCGCAGCAGTGGACCGATTTCGGAATGCCGTACCGTTTCGGCGTACGGATGGAAGAGATACTTTCGTCAAGCGGCAGTGATGGCGAGTCGGTACAGGTCTATCAATGGGAAAGGGACTCTTCGTCACATATTTACTACCTTGAACCTCTGTATGTACCGGGAATGTCCGGCGAGGACGACCGTTCCAGGATTGTGGAGTATCTGCCCCGGGGCGGCTACAGTTTCTACAACAATTCTTCGAAAAGAATAACGTTGCGTATACCCCCCATTCTGCCCGCCATGGGAAAGAAACTGAGTAAAACCACTGAGAAAAACTCTCCGTCATGGAGTACGAAGTTTGTCGCGGAGTCGGACAACGGGACGGAGTTCCCCGCCGTTTATTTCGGCTATGCGCCGGGCATAAAGAAGAGCGCCTATCCGCTTCCTCCCTCGTTTTCAGCACTCCGCCTGTCGGTATTCGACCGCAGAACAGCAGTGCGCTACGGCCACCATATCGGTGACGACGCGAAGGGGGGGCTGGTTAAAGAGCTTATGATCAGCAACGATGCCGACACCGCGCGGACGATACGCTACCATCTTGAACATGCGGGAGCCTTCCCGGAAAACTATTCCGCCTGCTGTTTCGACGCTGCCGTAAAAAAGCTCGATGCCGGCGGGACCGCCACCATTGCCCCTAAGTCAATTGCTTCGCGCTGGATCATCACCGGGGATGCGGCATACCGTGAGAATTTCCTTTCAACGATGTTGTCGCTGCGGTTTGCTCTTCATGCGCTTTACCCCAATCCCGCCCGCTCCTCGGTCAACATCCGGTACACCGTACCCTTCGGCGCACGGGAGCGCATCAGGATAGGAATCTACAATGTCCTGGGAAAACGGGTATGGGAAAAAAGAATCGATGGCCTGCTTGCCGAGGGTTCCCATATCGTCACCTGGAACGGACGGGATATACACGGCAGTTCGGCCGGCTCGGGACTCTACATTGTGCGTCTCACGGTGGTCGATTCCCGCGGCAGGATCACAAAACGGTTCGACCGCCGGGTGACGTGGATGCGGTAGAGACGCCATGCCATGGCGTCTCTACCGGAAATTGCGGACAGGGGGCCCTCACGCCCCTTTCAAGACACGATTGGAAAGGTTATCTGAAAAATACTGTTTTTCTTTACGTCAACGCCCTCCTGCGGTTGCCACACCGTCACGTTCCCCACGGGGGACGGTCGAATGACGAAACGGTCAGGGGGCAATGAAGGCGAGAGGCAAAGACGACATCAGATACTCTTTAGTACTGCCATGGAATTAAAGAGACGCACCGCCGTGCATCTCTATAAACCGGAAGGTGGCGGGGCGGCAGCGACGCAGCACCGAAGCTGGGCGGCGGCAGGTAAGAAACACTATTCATCCCCTGCCTGACCGGTTGAATCTCCATCCCCTGCCGGTTGAATCCCCTCCCGTAAAAAAAGTATATTTCAACTCATTTTCTTTTCAATTTTGACACACTTTTTTCATCTACTATAGAGGAGTAATTATGTCACGACCGAAGGTTCCGCATGACGGCAACAGCGCCTGCGCTCATGTAGCTCACGCAACCAACGAAGTTATTGCGATATATCCGATTACCCCCTCATCTCCCATGGGAGAAATCTCCGATGAAAAGTCCGCAGCCGGACAGACAAATATCTGGGGGACCATTCCTTCAGTGTCGGAACTGCAGTCCGAAGGCGGCGCGTCGGGTGCGGTCCACGGTGCACTTTGCGCGGGTGCGTTGACGACCACCTTCACCGCGTCGCAGGGATTGCTTCTCATGATCCCGAACATGTACAAAATCGCCGGTGAGTTGACGCCGACCGTGTTTCATGTCACCGCCCGTTCTCTCGCCTGCCAGGCGCTGTCGATTTTCGGAGACCACAGCGACGTGATGGCGGTACGCCAGACAGGGTATGCCTTGATCGCTTCCGCGAATCCTCAGGAAGTAATGGACATGGCCCTTATCGCTCAGGCCGCCACCCTCGAAGCGCGCGTTCCCTTCCTTCACTTCTTTGACGGCTTCCGAACATCTCATGAATTGCAGAAAATAGAGGAACTCACCTTTGACGACATGCGCGCCGTGATCGACGACAGGCTGGTGCATGAACACCGCGGCCGCGCGATGAGTCCCGATCATCCGATCCTTAAAGGGACCGCGCAGAATCCCGACGTCTTTTTCCAGGGCCGTGAAACGGTCAATCCCTATTACGAAAAGTGCTCGGCGATCGTTCAGAAAGCAATGGACAAATTCGCCAGAGTGGTCGGCCGCCAGTACCGCCTTTTCGACTACTACGGCGCGCCCGATGCGGAGCGGATCATCGTTATCATGGCCTCCGGATGCGACACGGTTCATGAAACCGTCGATTATCTCACTAAAAAAGACGAAAAGGTAGGTGTTGTCAAGGTACGCCTTTTCCGGCCCTTCGATATGAAGGCGCTCGTTGCGGCGATACCTGCAAGCGTGAAGAAGATCGCGGTGCTCGACAGAACGAAAGAGCCCGGATCGCTTGGTGAACCGCTCTATTGCGACGTGAGGACAGCCATCGGCGAAGCTATGGAGGGCGGCGAGACGAAATTCAAGAACTACCCGGTCATCGTCGGCGGACGATACGGCCTCGGTTCGGCGGAATTCACCCCTGCAATGGTAAAAAGCGTTTTCGACGAATTGACGAAAGAAAAGCCGAGGAACCACTTCGTCACCGGCATCACCGATGACCTCACGAACAATTACCTGCCGTTCGACCGCAACTTCTCGGTTGAACCGGACACGGTCCACCGCGCGCTCTTCTACGGGCTCGGATCCGACGGCACGGTGAGCGCCAACAAGAACAGCATCAAGATCATTGCCGACGAAACCGACAATTACGCTCAGGGGTACTTCGTGTACGATTCGAGAAAGGCCGGAACGATCACCGTTTCCCACCTGCGTTTCGGCAAAGACCCTATCCGAAGTCCCTACCTTGTCAACAAGGCCACCTTCATCGCCTGCCACAACTTCTCGTTTGTCGAAAAATACGACATGCTCGACAGCCTGGTCGAAGGGGGCACCTTCCTGCTCGAGGCGCCCTACGACAACACGACCGTCTGGAGCAAGCTTCCGGGGCGGATGCAGAAGCAACTCATCGACAAGAAGGCGCGTTTCTTCGTGATCGACGCCATAGACATCGCGGAAAAAATCGGACTCGGGCCCCGCATCAACACCATCATGCAGACAGCCTTCTTCTCGATCGCCAAAGTCATTGTCGAAAAACTCGCCATCGACTTCATCAAATACGCGGTCAAGAAAACCTACGGCAGAAAAGGCGACGCCGTGGTCAATATGAACATCGCCTCGATCGATAAGGCACTTGAAGGGGTGCAGCAGGTCACGCTTCCCCCGTCGCCAACCAATCCGGTCGAGCCGATCAAGGCGGTCCCCGACGACGCGCCCGAATTCGTCAGAACCGTCACCGAAAAAATCATCAAACAGGAAGGCGACCGTCTGCCGACCTCGATGATCCCTGCGGACGGTTCATGGCCGACCGGCACCACCTGTTTCGAAAAACGGAACACTGCCGTCCACATCCCGGTCTGGAACCCGCAGACCTGCATCCAGTGTCACCGTTGCTCACTCCTCTGCCCGCACGCCACCATACGTCCGAAAGCGTATGATGCGAAATATCTCAACGGAGCCCCGGCAACCTTCAAATCGGCCGATGCGAAGGGGAAGGAACTCGCAGGGCTCAAATATACCCTTCAGGTCGCCCCCGAAGACTGCACGGGGTGCGGCCTCTGCGTCGAGAACTGCCCGACCCGCGGCAAGGGCGACGCGATCGTCATGAAGCCGCAGGAACCGTTGCGCAAGCCGGAAGCTGAAAACTGGAATTACTTTCTCTCCATTCCCGATACCGATCCGAAGCTCATCAACAAAGAAACGGTCAAGGGGAGCCAGTTCATCCGCCCGCTCTTCGAGTTCAGCGGCGCCTGCGCCGGATGCGGAGAAACGCCCTACGTCAAGCTTGTTTCCCAGCTTTTCGGCGACCGCGCCTATATCGCCAACGCCACCGGCTGTTCGTCGATTTACGGAGGTAATCTTCCGACGACCCCGTATACCAAACGCGCCGACGGCAGGGGGCCGACATGGAACAACTCGCTCTTTGAAGATACCGCGGAAGTGGCGTTCGGCTACCGCCTGACCATCGACAAGTTCAATGGATACGCGCGGGAGCTGGTGAAAAAAGTAACTTCGGACGGCACTGTCGCCGCGGAACTCAAGACGCTGTTCGACGAAATCGTCGGCGCCGATCAGTCAACGCAGCAGCTCATCGAAGCACAGCGCGAACGGATCGCGAAGGCGAAGACGGCGCTCTCGAAGACGGGCGGTTCCGATGCGCAACAACTGCTCACCGTGATCGACTTTCTGGTGAAGAAATCGGTGTGGGCATTCGGCGGCGACGGCTGGGCGTACGACATCGGCTACGGAGGAGTCGACCATGTTCTTGCATCAGGCAAAAATGTCAATGTGCTTGTCCTCGATACGGAAGTCTACTCCAATACCGGCGGCCAGTCGTCGAAATCGACCCCCATGGGTGCGGTGGCGAAGTTCGCGGCGAGCGGCAAGCAGACCATCAAAAAAGACATGGGCCTGATCACCATGAGCTACGGCTACATCTATGTCGCACGGGTGGCGATAGGCGCCAATCAGAACCAGGCGGTCAAGGCGTTCGTCGAGGCGGAAAACTATGACGGCCCGTCGCTTCTGCTCTGCTACAGCCACTGCATCAACCACGGTATCAACATGGTCAAAGGCTGCGAGCAACAGAAACTCGCCGTCGAATCGGGCCACTGGCCGCTCTACCGGTACAATCCCGCTCTGGCGGCGGATGGGAAATCCCCCCTGACGCTCGACAGCAAAGACCCGACCATTCGGCTGGCCGACTACGTTTACAACGAAAACCGCTATAAAATGCTGCAGCGGTCAAACCCGGAAATGTCGAAGAAATTGATCGATCACGCGCAGCAGAGCGTTGCCGCCAAGTTCAAGATGCTCAAGCAGCTTGAGGCTGCCGACATTTAAGCAAACGGCATCGACCGTGAGATTTTATTTGAGCCCCCGGACCGGAGACGGTTGCGGGGGCTTATTTTCTACCTTGGCAACCCCGGTGCATCTTCCAACCGACCGTTGTCCCGAAGCCGGGAGATCGGAATAACGTTATCTTCGCACTTTTACGGCGGTGTTGGTAATTCCGGCTTTTCTGAAGAGTAGATCGATGAACGATCGCGCAATGTTCGCTATCGATTCTTCGGCGAAAAAGCCTTTAAGCGCCAGATCGATATATATATTTTCATACCTGATAAATACAGCTATTCCCCCGTAGTAGGCATACCCTATTGCCACGGTACTGTCATATCCCGGTATCTTCAAATCTACAGGGTCGGGATATGTGGTAATCTTAAAGCGGAAAAATGAAGCGGCCTTCTCTGCTAAACCGAAATCAGTCACCATAAACTCCATTTCCTGATCTTCCGGTCCCTCCATCTCCTGTCTGAGCGCTTTCTGGTAACCGCTGTCGATATAGGGCACGGCCCCCCCGTTAATCACCGTATAAAGCGGATCATCTTCCGGATTATCAGCTCTCTCAACTATCCGGAAACTGCTTTCATACGGCGCCCGGGTCCATTCCGCCGTATCGTTGTCCGTCATCTGAAAATTTTCGACAGTCAATGACGGCGTTGCATCCTCCGCCAACGGGTCCTGATGTATCGTAAGGTCTTCGGGCCCCAGTGGGCGCATGGTGTTTATTTGAGTTGAGAAATCATTTCCGCAAACAATGAATAAAATGATTGAACAAACAACACACACCGCTTTTTTACGCATTTTTCCCTCCCCGACGGTTTTCGCGCATTTATCTCCCCGCTGTCATTTCTGATAAATATAATAGCATTTATTGTAATAATGCTCCTAAATTGCCCGTCAGGATGCAATTACTCTACCGGAAAATACCGACACTTTTTATGAAGAAGCTCTAAAAGGAGAAAATTTATTCTAAAAACCGCAGCAGCCAGATGATAAAATGTCGTGCTATTTACCTGTTTACAGGGGGAGACTTCGTACAGGTACATGCAAAAGAGCTTGAACCACTGCCGCTCATATTAAGGGGAGATCGAGTGCAATGGTGTTGAGAACTGAGCATTTATAGACGACTCTACCTGCTGAACTACTGCGGCTTTTAGAATAACTGGTACAACCCGACTTTTCCGCCGAGGCCGTATCGCCCCCCCCCTGCCCTACTATACAAGGGAATGAAGCAATATGCCACAGCAGGAAAGAAATAATATACTTTCTGTTGATGAAACGGTCAACAGTCCAATAATCGTTCACCGGAAAGGATAAAGCAACTTCCTGCCGGAACATCACCACGGAAATACTCCTCCTTATTGATTATGCTTTAACAGTTTGTGAAAAACGGCATTCAAGGACTCTTAATGTGGAGAAATCACCGGATTTCCACCTTATGCGGTTTTTGCCCCAAAGCTTTTTATCAGATGCAGCAGTTCAACGCTGCTGAAGGGTTTTTTCAAGACGCCGTCGAAACCGTAATCTTTGTAATTAGTCAGTATCGGATCATTCGAATACCCGCTGAAAACAACAACCCGGGCTTCCTTATCGAACTCTTTCATCTTTACCACGGTCTCCCTGCCCCCCATACCGCCGGGAATGGTCAGGTCCATGATGACGAAATGAAAGGGCTCCTCCCGGTTGAACGCATCGATGTAGGTTTGTAACGCATCACCCCCATTGGTGACGCAGACGACATTATATCCGGTCTTTTTCAACAGTTTTTCGATAACGGTCCTGATGATGACATCATCGTCCATGACCAGGATGTTACCGCAGGCCTCAACCCGTTCAAGATCTTCCTCCCTGTTGTCCGGCGTTTCCATCGTTACTGCAGGCAGATAAAAGGAGAAGGCGGCACCATGGCCCGGCTGGGACTCGACCTCGATATGGCCGCCGTGCTTTTTAATTATGGAATAGGCGGTGGTCAGCCCGAGACCGGTGTTCTCCGCTTTTGTTGTAAAGTAGGGATCGAAAATCTTGCCGATATGTTTCTTCGGGATTCCCGGGCCCTCATCACTGACGGACACCTTAACATAACCACCGTCGGCAAGCGGCAATACCGGGCCTTTGAACTCATAGTCATTCAATGAAAAACCGCCGCTTAGCGTACAGTTCTCAACCGAAATGGTCACCGTCCCGCCTTCAGGCATGGCCTGTGCGGCATTGATAATCAGATTATTGAGTACCTGATCGATTTGCCCCTTATCAACCTCAACGGGTCTTATATCTTCCGTAAAATGCAGCTTGTAATCGACGTTGGAGCCGCTGAGGCTGAAACCGACCGTCTCCTCGATTAATTGACACACACTAACGCCCTCTTTCACGGGAGCACCGCCCTGTGAAAAAGTTAACAACTGTTTGGTAAGCCGGGTCGCCTTGAATGCGGCTTTTTCGGCATCGGCAATCAACTGGCATGCCTCTTCATTTGTATAGACACTCATACGGGCCATGAAAAGGTTGGTAATGATGCCGGTAAGTATGTTGTTGAAATCATGGGCGATGCCGCCGGCGAGCAGCCCCACGGACTCGAGTTTCCGTACTCTCAGCAGTTCCTCTTCAAGCTGTTCCTGCTGTGTGTAGTCGCGGATCAGCAGGATCATCCCGCGGTTTTGCCCGTCGGGCCCGCAAAACAGTTCGCCGCGTACGGTGACGTTTCGCTCGGCTACGCCATCGACCGAGAGGATACAACGGCGCTCCTTCGGTCCCTTCTCACGAAAAAACATCTCTTTAATCTCACCGCACGTGTCCAGCGTCTTCTCATTCACAAGAAAAATCACTTCATCGATCAGCTTTCCCCTGACTTCCTGCTCCGGCTTTCCACAGAGTAACCCGGCGGCGCGATTGCACAGCACAATCATGCCCGATGTGTCAAGGGCAAAAACGGCGTCGGGAACGCACGCGAGCATAAAGGCAAGCAGTTCGCTCCCCTCGACGGGGGCGGGGGTGGGATCTCCGCCTGCGGACGCTGATCCGCCGACGGCATGAGTGTCGCGGTGATGCTGCTCAACACTCGTCCGGGAGGAGGTATTGTGCTTGTCTGGTTGAGATATCGTCACGGTCGGCTCATTCTTCCTGCTCATAGAACCACTAATCTATCATCGAACCATGTGGGGTGATGAGGTAATGTGTGTTCACGTATCAGTATGAGGGCCTGAAACTTATGTAATGATATAAGAAAAAGTAATTCCAAGCAACAAATTTCTGCAATGAATAGTTATAACAAATCAAACTAATGTGTTGCTGCAGTTTCTATGAATGTGGATTGCAGGCACCCTGCCGGAAGTTTTGTCACTATCGCAATGTGCAACTTAAGGGGGAGGTATATGCAACTGATACCGGAAAACGGGCAAACCCCTGGCATCGCACCGAGGAAGAGGCCAGGCTTCAATCTGATCAAGAATTCGTGCCTCGAAATGATCGGCCCGCGCTCGCGCACCTTTCGAAAGGTCGAGGGTGATGGTGCCGTCATGCTTCAATTTGATCGGCAGGCTCATGCTGTCGGGAAGTTTCGGGAAATAGGGTATTGCCGTAAATATTTCATCAACAAAGGCGGATTTAAAGTACTCCGAAAGTTCCTCTTTTATCACCACTGTATCGCACGTCCGGGTAGCCTTGTTGTTCTGATAGCAGCCGGCGAGTCGATTCCTCACAATATGCGCGAGATCCAGGTTATGTTCACAATCCTTGAGCATCGGTTTATCGATCAGATCAATCATTCCTTCCGGGAAAAAGTCGGACAACTCTCCATGATACGGAAGATACCTTTTCCTGTTCATTACCAGCAGTGAATCCTCCTTGCGTGTCTGCCACAGCTCATCAACCTGGCTCCGGCCGAAGCACGTGTCCGCCCCGTAAATGAAAATCTGCCGTATCGTGCGTACTTCACAAACAATACTGCGCCGGTCTGCGGCGACGCTGTACGGATTCAGATACCCGTGACGGATATGATAATAGGACCCGGTGTCCCCGCACGGATAGAGTACCAGCCAGTGGACCACCTGCCAGATGATCCCGTTGTCACGCAATTCAAGGCGGTCGTTCTTCCTGATAAGCGCATCCGGGTCGGCAGTCCGATTGACCCAGAACCCGCCGAATGATTTCTGCAAAGAGAGTTTCTGTTCCTCTTTCATCGATTGCAGCGAACGAAAATCTTTCACATCCATGTTGATGAAAGCGTTCAGCCCCGAGGTAAATCCACCCTTTTTCAGGACCTTATACCCCAGAATACCAAGGGCAAGGAAGACTAAAAGCAGAATTGCCTGAACGTATGACGATTTGGCGGTGCCTCTTCTCGGGGATGTATGTTGCATGTGCGACTCCGTAAGTGAATGGATGTTTCAATTACTTTATTAAATATAAACGTTCGTGAACCATGAAATGTTACAGCGAGCTTCCCGTATCCACATCGGAAAAATAGCTCATCAAAGGGCTGATCTCAAATTTCTGATCGCAAGGGACGGTTGCCGGCACCGATACGGTACGTACCTGACCGGCCGATCGGGTATTCCGACTGTCTTTTCCTCCGGTCCCGGATTATATTTTCTTCGTCAGATCGAAAACACGCACTTCAACTGAAAGGAGCTTCTGCACATGGAAGAGGCGATCCGCACCATACTCAAGGAATTCGGTGAAGACCCGCAGCGCGAAGGGCTCCTTGGTACACCCGCCCGGGTAAGAAAGGCATATGACTACCTGATGCAGGGATACAAGCAGGACCCCTGCGATATTCTGAAACGAGCCATTTTCCATGAAGAGTGCAACCACATGATCATTGTCCGCGACATAGAACTTTACAGCATGTGCGAGCACCATATGCTCCCCTTTTTCGGCAGGTGCCACATCGGCTACATCGCCCGGGATCGCGTTTATGGCGTAAGTAAACTTGCACGGCTGGTCGACTGTTTCGCGCGACGGCTGCAGGTCCAGGAACGACTTACCCAACAGATCGCCGCCTGTCTGATGGAACCGATCAAGGCTGAAGGAGTGGGAGTCGTTATCGAAGCGCAGCACCTTTGTATGATGATGCGCGGGGTAACCAAACAGAATTCGAAAATGGTAACCTCCGCGATGCTCGGAAGCTTCCGCCATGAGTACGCGACCCGCGACGAATTCCTGAAGCTGATCGGCATGGAGCGGTAATGTTACCGGCACTACGGCTTCCCGCAACCGCACTCCTCAACGACTGCGCTTCAATGCGGGCAACACACGGTCACGATTACCGCAGCGGTACCGACAGAAGAGGCATTGCCTCCCCTTGCGGACCATAAAATAGGCGCCGTTTGACGGAAGCGATATCCGTCCTGGCCCGTCGACGTTTCCCCGGAAAACCACCCTCCCCCGCGCGTCGATTATTGCGCCGCACCCTTCCCTATTTATTTCGTTGACACCGGAATGGAGTAACACCTATATTTTCTCACTTCTCACGGCTCTATTTTACCGTTATCTGATTCAGAAAAAAGGATCTGACCATGCAGAAACACGACGATATCAACAAGGTGATGATTATCGGATCCGGCCCAATCGTTATCGGACAGGCATGTGAATTCGATTATTCCGGAACTCAGGCATGCAAGGCTTTACGGTCAATGGGGTATAAAATCATTCTGGTCAACTCCAACCCGGCAACCATCATGACTGATCCGGGTACAGCTGATATTACGTATATCGAACCGCTGAATGTGAACCGCATGAAAGAGATTGTTGCAAAAGAACGGCCTGATGCCCTGCTCCCCAACCTCGGCGGGCAATCCGGATTGAATCTTTCATCCGAACTCTACCATGCGGGTGTACTGAAAGAGTACGGGGTAAAGATCATCGGCGTGGATATTGATGCGATCGAACGCGGTGAAGACCGGAAAATTTTCAAGGAGACCATGCAGCGGTTAGGGATCGATCTTCCCCGCAGTGAGCTCGCCTATAGCATCGAAGATGCGGAAAAAATCGCCGCGGAGCTCGGTTTCCCGGTAGTGGTACGGCCGGCCTACACCATGGGTGGCGCGGGCGGCGGGCTTGTTTACAACGTTGAAGAGCTGCGGATGATCGTCAATCGCGGACTTGCCGCCAGCCTCATCGGTCAGGTACTTATCGAAGAGGCCGTTGTCGGCTGGGAGGAACTCGAACTCGAGGTGGTACGCGATGCGAATAACCGTAAAATCACCGTTTGCTTCATTGAAAACATCGATCCGATGGGAGTGCACACCGGCGATTCCTTCTGCAGTGCGCCGATGCTGACAATTGCCGAGCCGTTGCAGAAAAAGCTGCAGAAGTGGTCCTATGACATCGTCGAGGCGATCGGCGTCATCGGTGGAACGAACATCCAGTTCGCCCACGACCCGACAACCGACCGGGTGGTCATTATCGAGATCAACCCGCGCACGTCACGCTCTTCGGCACTTGCCTCCAAGGCAACCGGATTTCCCATTGCACTGGTCTCCGCGAAACTTGCGGGCGGTCTCACCCTCAACCAGTTTCCCTACTGGCGGGAAGGGACACTTGACAAATACACCCCCTGGGGAGACTACGTCGTGATCAAATTCGCCCGCTGGGCCTTCGAGAAATTCAAGGGATCGCAGGACAAACTCGGCACGCAGATGAAAGCGGTCGGGGAAGTGATGAGCATCGGGAAAAATTACAAGGAGGCTTTTCAGAAAGCGATCCGCTCGCTCGAAAACAACAGATACGGCCTCGGATTCGTCAAGGACTTCAACCGTAAAGCACTACCGGAACTCATGATACTCCTGCGGGAACCCTCAAGCGAGCGCCAATTTATCATGTACGAAGCATTGCGTAAAGGCGCCTCCGTCGATGAGCTGTTCGCGCTCACCCGCATAAAACACTGGTTCATTCAGCAAATGAAGGAACTGGTCGAACTCGAGGAGAAGATTATCACCTATAAAGGTCTGGAACTGCCCGACGATGTTCTCACCGTCGCGAAAAAAGACGGTTTTTCAGACCGTTATCTTGCGAAACTGCTCGGCGTTTCCGAAAAGCGTATCCGCGATCAGCGAAAAGCGGTCGGTATGGTGGAGGGATGGCACAAGGTACCGGTCAGCGGTGTGGAAAATGCAGCCTATTATTATTCCAGTTACAATGCCCCCGATACGGTACCGGTGAGCGACCGTAAAAAAGTGATGATCCTCGGCGGCGGCCCGAACCGCATCGGCCAGGGGATCGAATTCGACTACTGCTGCGTGCATGCCGCCTTTGCCCTGCGCGACATGGGATACGAGACGATCATGGTGAACTGCAATCCTGAAACCGTCTCCACCGATTACGACACCTCCGACAAGCTCTACTTCGAACCGCTCACCGTCGAGGACGTTCTGAGTATTTACGAAAAAGAGCAGCCGGAGGGGGTGATCGTGCAGTTCGGCGGACAGACGCCGCTCAACATAGCGACGGAACTCACGGAAGCGGGCGTAAAAATCCTCGGAACGAGTGTCAACACCATCAACCTTGCCGAAGACCGCGACCTGTTCCGGAAAATGATGGACCGTCTGACTATTCCCATGCCGGAGTCGGGGATGGCAAGCAACCTCGCCGATGCGCTCCTGGTGGCCAACCAGCTAGGTTACCCGCTCATGGTACGGCCGTCATTCGTACTCGGCGGAAGGGGCATGGAAGTGGTCCATGATGAGGCGATGCTTCGTGAATACGTCGAAAAGGCAGTCGATGTAACGCCCGAACGGCCTATCTATATCGACCGGTTCCTTGTCGAGGCGCTCGAGTGCGAAGCGGATGCGCTTTCCGACGGTACTGAAGCGTTCGTTCCCGCGGTCATGGAACATATCGAACTGGCCGGCATTCACTCCGGCGACTCCGCCTGCAGCATTCCCCCGGTAAATATCCCGCAAAAGCATCTCGATACGATCTATGAATATACGACACGCATCGCACGGGAATTGCATGTTGTCGGGCTGATGAACATGCAATATGCGATCGAGAAGGACAAGGTCTACGTGCTCGAAGCCAATCCGCGGGCGTCACGTACCGTTCCGCTCGTTTCGAAGGTATGCAACGTTCAGATGGCCCGTATCGCCACACAGCTCATGATGGGTGCCACACTGAAGGACCTCAATCTCGAACGGAAAAAAATCCCCCATTTCGGCGTCAAGGAATCGGTCTTTCCCTTCGACAAGATGCCGGAGGTTGATCCGCTGCTCGGGCCGGAAATGCGGTCAACCGGCGAAGTGCTCGGCATGGGAAAAACGGTGGGGCTCGCTTACTATAAATCGCAGGAGGCCGCCCAGTCCACCCTTCCGCTCGAAGGTACCGTGCTGATCAGTGTTTCGTCACGCGACCGGCCGGCAGTCCTAAAAGTGGCGAAAGGATTCGCTCAAATGGGATTTGCCATAAGGGCCACCGAAGGCACCTCTCTTTTTCTTAAAGAAAACGGCATTGCTTCGACAATGATCAACAAACTGCATGAAGGACGGCCGAATATCGCAGACGCGATCAAAAACAGGGAGATCCAGCTCGTCCTCAATACGCCGATCGGCAAGATGAGCAAACAGGACGATTCATATATCCGCAAAGCGGCGATCAAATACCGTGTTCCCTACATCACCACGCTCGCCGCAGGCCTGGCCGCAGTAAAGGGGATCGAGGAGGCGCGGAAAGGAAGCGGCGGCGTCAAGTCACTCCAGGAGTACCATGCGCAGATAGGAGACTGAAAAGCTTGGGCTCGGTGGCGTTAGGAAGAAGCGGCAGGGCACCGACACCTGAAAATCATACATCAACCCGATACCCGAGATCGATCTCGTCACCAGGAATGCCGCCGCGCAGAGCCCAGTTTTCGCGGGGCTGTTCGTTGAGTAAAATCATGACGCTTCCACTGTCGATCCCGTGCTTTTCGGAGAGCCGGTAGAGAATGGTCTGATAAAGCCGCTTTTTCGCCGCCTTTGTGCGCCCGAGGAAAAGGGCTATTTCGATGAAAAGCTGATACGGCGGTTTCATACGGAACAATTCCGGGTCATGGGTGACGAACGAAACGGTACGATCATCAGGCGGAAGACGCAACGCCTCAACGACGGCATCCGTCACGTCAACCATCAATGCCCGCGCCATCGCTTTTTCCAGCGGGATTACGGATTCTATTCTGACTCTAGGCATAACGATCCTTTTCATTGTAAGGAGCAGTGGAATCGTACAAATACAGATGAAGAAAATAGGTCGTGCCGCTATGACGGATAGCTTTCTCACCTCAAGCAGCAGCTCTCCCCGGTAACTCAGACGGCATTTCACAATCGTGTTTGCCGCCGCCACGACAGGGTTTTGATATTCCACATTATTTTTATTTTTTTCTTGCATCCCTGTTGTGTTTTTTTTTACATTACTTATCGCATTGAAACTATAGACGCATTTCCGAAAAAGAGACGAGGGTCGCACCATTCATTGCTTTTTCAATCACTTATTTCATCCGGTGCATTTTGTATTTGAAACCCTTTGTTCGCGGTAAGGTCGGTTTGCTATCGAGGTAGCATGAAGGTATGATTAACAACCTTAACCCCGGCTTTCATTGATAAAATTCCGAAGGATTGACGTATGCTTATCCCTTCTCCGGCGGAACCGGGAAGCCAGTGCTGTGATATTTCGCTGCAACAGTCTCCTATCACCCCTTTTACTGTTAAAGGAGCCACTCCATGAATAAAAATACTCTCCTGACAATCGTCTATGTGGTTGCGGTCGTTCTGCTGTTCCTCCGCGTGGATTTCTGGTGGTGGGGAACGAAAATCCACCCCATTCTTGCCGGTTGGATCACCCTGCCGATGCTCTATCAACTGGGCATCTGGGCCGCGGGCACCGCCCTGGTCTACATCGTCTGCCTGGTTGTTTGGAAAGATGAACCGCAACAGGGAGGAAAATAACCATGACTCCAGTCACATTACAGATTCTAATCGTTCTGGCGGTGTACACCATCGGCGTGATGGTGCTCGGTTTTTTAAGCTACCGAAAAGAGGCGACCATCACCGACTTTCTCATGGCAAACCGTGAGTTCAAATACTTCGTGCTCTTCAGCGCGGTATTCGGCGCCAACATATCAGCAGTGACCCTTGTCGGCGTTCCAGGACTGTCATATCATATCGGATGGGTTACCTGGGCGTACTTCTGCACAACATGGGCGTGGCTGACGCCGCTTTTCTATTATACAATAGGGAGCCGTGCATATCCCCTAAGTAAAAAGTTCGATATCGTGACCATATCCGAATTGCTTGGAAAGAGGTGGGCGGATAGGAAAATCCAGATAATCTCCGCAATTTTTTTGCTTTTTTATCTTATCCCCTACATGATGGTCGGGATTATCGGCGGCGGCAAGACCTTCGTGGGTCTTACCCATGGTTTCATTCCATATTGGACGGGATGCCTGCTGGTAACCGTCATCGTCTGCATTTACGTATTGATCGGGGGAATGCGTGGTGCGGCATGGGTTAATACATTCCAGACTGCCGTCTTTCTCATCGGCAGCCTGGCGATCTTTCTGGTCATCGTCAATTCGCTTGGCGGTTTCGGGAATGCGACATCATCCATTGTCGATAAATACCCGGAACTTTTAAATCGCAGCAAAATGCCGTGGCAGCGTTTTTTCAGTTATGGCATCGTCTGTGCACTTGCGGTACCTGTATTTCCGAATGTCTTTAGCAGGCTTCTTACCGGAAAAAGTCCAAAAGAACTCAAGAAAATCGTCATGATCTACCCGTTTGCCGGCATTATTCTTTTTATTTTTATGGCGTACAGCGGCATGTGGGGACACATCCATTTTTCCGGCCTTAAAGGGGCGGAATCGGATGCCATTTTAGGAATGATACTTGCCAAATACGCACCTGCCTGGATGGCGGGGGTGCTGGGTGCGGCGATCTTCGCAGCGTTGATGTCAACGCTTGACAGCCAGCTTCTTGCGATCGGTCAAATACTGATGAAGGATTTCATCCTTCCCCGCAGAAAAGATAACGCCGCCAAGAAGAGCGATACCAAATGGAGCCGCCTAGTGGTATTGCTCTTTGCGCTGCTGGCTTTTTTCCTTGCGCTTGTCAAACCGGCGGGTATAATTAAAATCGTCGAGTGGGGATTCGGCGGATTCGCTTCGATGTTTTTTCCGGTCATCGCCGCGCTCTATTGGAAACGGTGCGGCAAGGGCGCAGTTTTAGCTTCGATTCTCGTTTCCCAATTTTTAAACATAGCACTTCCGCTGGGGCTGATACCTGCCGCACAACTCGGCGGCTTTCTGCCCGCCTTCTGGTCTATCGTCGGAGGCGGTATTATCCTGGTCATAGGCGCATTGATCACTCCGGCTCCGGACAAGCAGAAAACGGATGACTTTTTTGCTTCATTTGCGGGGAAATAGAATTCATGGAATCGACGATCTCCGGGTTGACGACGTTATGTCGTTGTCAACCCCACTGCACGAATGAACACCACCACGAAAGGATCCACAATGAAACCTCTTGAAATTCCCGATCGTTTCAATGCCGCAACCATCTTCATCGATCGTCATCTTAATGAGGGAAGGGCCGACAAGCCGGCGATTCTCTGCGGCGATACGACGGTCACCTATCGCGGGCTTTCCGAAAACGTCAACCGATTCGGCAACGTGCTCCTCGGACTCGGCGTCCGCATGGAGGAGCGCGTCGCCATCGTCATGCCCGATTGTCACGAATGCGTCTTCGCCTTCTTCGGTGCGATCAAGACCGGCGCCGTGGCGATTCCCCTGAACACGAATCTGAAACCGGAGGATTACGAGTACCTGCTCAACGACAGCAGGTCGCAGGTGCTGGTGATCGACGCAGCGCTGCTCGACAAGCTCAATCCCGTCCGGAAGCAACTGCGCTATCTCAAGCACATCATCGTCGCTCGCGGCGACGCGGGAGCCGATCTCTCTTTTGACAAGATTATGAAGGAGGCTCCCACGGTTCTCGAACCCGCCGATATGAGCAAGGACGACAGCGCTTTCTGGCTCTACAGCTCCGGCACCACCGGTTTTCCGAAGGGAACGATCCACCTGCAGCACGACATGATGGTCGAAGCGGAGTATTACGCCAAACAGACCATCGGCCTGCTCGAATCGGACCTCTCTTTCTCGGTAGCCAAGCTCTTTCATGCCTACGGGCTGGGCAACGGGCTCTATTTTCCGCTCTGGGTGGGCGGTACGACCATCCTGCTGCCCGATCGCCCCCTGCCGAAGACAATTTACGAAACGATCGATCGTTACCGCCCCACGGTATTTTACAGCGTGCCCACCAGCTTTGCCGCAACGCTCCATCTGGCGGAACAGGAGAATCGTACGTCGCTGCAGCGGGTGCGGATGTGCGTCAGCGCCGGCGAGCCGCTCCCGAAACCGCTCTTCGAGAGCTGGAAGGAACGGTTCAAAGTCGATATTCTCGACGGTATCGGTTCCACCGAAATTCTCCACATCTTCATCTCGAACCGTCCCGGAAGAATCAAGCCCGGCAGCACAGGAGAGGTTGTCACGGGATATGAAGCGAAGATCCTTGACGACAACGACAATGAGGTCGGCGTCGATGAAGCCGGGACGCTCTACATGAAGGGAGACAGTATCGCCGGCAGCTACTGGAACAAGCACGAAAAGACCAAAACAACCTTCTGCGGCGAGTGGATCAACACCCACGATAAATACCGCAAAGACGCCGACGGCTTTTTCTGGTATGAGGGACGGGCCGACGATATGATAAAAGTAAGCGGGCTCTATGTATCACCCGCAGAGGTCGAATCGATCCTCATGAGCCATCCGTCGGTGCTGGAAAGCGGCGTAGTGGGTGTTTTCGACAACGAAGGCCTCATGAAACCGTGCGCGTATGTTGTGCTGAAAAATAAATTCGACGCTTCGGATGAGCTTGCGGATGAGCTAAAAAAGTTCGTTAAATCGAAAACGCTCCCGCATAAGTATCCGCGTACCATCCATTTCGTCGATGAACTGCCCAAAACCGCCACCGGTAAGATCCAGCGGTTCAAACTGAGGGAGATGGCGGCGCAGACGGCTGCGGCTGCCAAATAAATTTATAACGTAGGGGTTCATGATAATGGCCCCTACGTTATATCAATGAAAAAAACGCTGTTTCATCCCGCAATTTTCTTTTAACCTTTCCCTTTCCCTGCAGATATTGCAGATGCGCCAGGGCCTCGCCGCCGGCAAACCATTGCTGCGGAAGAGGAAAATCTTTCCATCGTTTGCAGTCGATGTCCCAAGTCATGCGTGAGGCAACCGCATAGGCGGTTTTCTTACCCTCCCTGAGGATGGAAAGGATCTCGTCGTTCCGTGCATCATGGTGACGTTTCAGTTCGTCGATCCTTTTGCAGTAATGGAAAAAAGGCTCCCGGTGTCCCGGCAGGACATGGGCGACGTCGTAGTTATATATCTTGTCAAGGCTCTGAAGATAGGCGAACAGCGGGTCCTCGTTTTCCGCCCAGAGCGAAATGTTGGGGGTGATGGTTTCGAGAATATGGTCTCCGGAGAAGAGCAGCTTTTTCCGCTGCTCATAAAGACACATATGCCCCCTCGTATGGCCGGGAGTTTCTATGCACGTGAGCGTGTAGTCGCCGATCCTGATCGTGTCGCCCTCCCGGAGAAATGTCGTGGTGAAGTTGTGGCGGGCGTGATATTTAAAACCGGGATGCCGGTCGATCGCCGTGGAAATGTCCGCTTCAGGGAATCCGTTGATGCGCGCCGTCGCGGCCATCCCGTTCCAGTGCTCCGGGTCGCGGAAGCTTCTATCATCGGGTGCACTCATGTAAATGTTCGATGTCGGTTGAAACAACTCCGAAACAAGCCCCAGATGGTCGGCGTGGAAGTGGGTGATGAAAAAATCAGTCCGGGTGAGATCGACCTGAAGCACCTTCAGATACTCCTCCATCGCCCCCCCGCACTCCGGCCGGTTCATCCCGGTGTCGATGATGAGAAACCGGCCGTCACCCCTGATCACGTAGGAATTGACGGCACGGAGCGGGTTTTTAGGAAGCGGGATCAACTCGCGGAAAAGATCGGGAAAGAGTTCTTCGGGCATGGGGGGCCTTATTTGTCGCTAAAAGGTTATTAAGACAGCGATGGGGCAATTTTCACCTGCACCTCATCGTATATACCGCATCACATCCCCGAGACCTTTCCTCGGTGTCGCGGCAACAGGTGCCGCCGCCTTCCCCACCATGACAATCGCCAGAGGTATCGCCTCGATACCGAGCATTCCTTTAATGATGCCTTTGTCGAACATGGTGAACCAGAGCGTGGAGAGTCCGAGTGTTTGCGCGGCAAGCAACATGTTCTGCACGGCGGCTGCGCATGCTTCGCGCCAGGCGCCGGGTCCGCCCTCCATGAAAACATCGGCGCCGCTCTTTTTCGGGTCGCCGACGACTGCGATCATGGCGGGAACGCTTTTTAAAAACTCCAGATCGTACTTGCCGAGCCATTTCCAGCCGCTCTTCTCAAGGAGAAAATTCCTGCAGCGGAGGGCTTCGGCGTAAATTTTCTCTTTTGTCTCGTTCTGGGTCACGACGACGAAACTCCACGGCTGGCTGTCGAGCGGGGAGGGAGCGTTTATCGCGGCACTGATCATCGTTTCGATGTCGGCGTCGGACACCGGATCGGAAAGATAGGAACGGCAGCTTCTTCGTTCCTTGATGATGGTAAGAAGGTCCATGGGATGCCTCGCTTGTTAAAGGGAACAATTTAGTTCATTGAATCCGTTTTCGACCAGGTCGTTCCCGGTTTCTCGAGCGTATAATACACCTTGATCTTCTCCCGCTCCTCGAAGATCCGGGGGACAACCTGTATCTCCATGCCGATTTTTATCTCCTCTTCGGGAATGGTCTCGCCGATCCATGCCACGATCCTGCCGGTCTCTTTCAGGTCGGCGAGTCCGACGGTGTAAGGGACCATATCATCGAATCCGGTGGGCGCAACCGCGATTTTTGTGTAGGTATGCAGCGTGCCCTTGCCGCTGATTTCGAAGAATTCGAATCCGTCGTGCATGCATTCAACGCAGTCGGCGCGAGGAGGAAACGACAGTGCGCCGCATTTCGTGCAGCGCGATCCCATGACCCTTCCGTCCTTGAGATGATCGGCGAAAGCGGAAACCTTGGTAAACGGCGAAAAATTGACTTTTCCGAACCATTTGAACATAGGTCACTCCCTCCTTAATATCTGGACGAATGTATACTGCCCGATGCCGCCCACGTTGTGGGTGAGCCCGATGCGTGCGTTGGGGACCTGTCGCTCTCCCGCCTCGCCCCGCAGCTGCTTGGCGATCTCGACCGTCATGGAGACGCCGGTGGCGCCAACGGGGTGGCCTTTTGCCTTGAGACCGCCGTCAAGGTTGACCGGGATCTTCCCGCCGATATAAGTCTGCCGGTCGGCGATCAGTTTTCCGCCGTCCCCTTTTTTGCAGAATCCGAGGTCTTCGCAGGCCATGATTTCCGCGATGGTAAAGCAGTCGTGTACCTCAGCGACATTGATATCGGTCGGTTTCACGCCTGCCATCTCATATGCCTCAGCTGCCGCTATTTGCGCACTCGGCAGGCCGACAAGATTGGGACGCCGCAGCACCGACATGCTTGAAGTAGCGCACCCCATTCCCGTAAGCCAGATGACCGGCTTTTTGCAGAGGGCCTTTGCCCGTTCCTCATCGGCAAGAATGACGCATGCGGCGCCGTCGGCATTGGCGCAGCAGTCGAACACCTGCAGCGGGGAAGCCACCGGATCGGAATCGCGGGCTTTCTCGATGGTAATTTCCTTCCTGAACATTGCGTAGTTGTTTTTCGCCCCGTAGAAATGGTTCTTTACCGCAACGGAAAGCATCTGTTCGTGGGTGGTGCCGAATTCGTGCATGTGGCGGCGGGCGAACATCGCATAGTATCCGGGAAAGGTGGTCCCGAAAATCGATTCCCACTGCACCTCCCCCACCCTGCCCATGAGCGCGAGTATTTCGGGCGTCTCGAGTTCGGTCATCTTTTGGCATCCGACAATGGCGACAACGCGGTGAACACCCGCCATGATGCTCATCCAGCCGGTCCGTACCGCCGCACATCCCGAAGCGCAGGCGACCTCGGTAAGCCAGGTCGGTTTGGGGTTAAGGCCGAGATACTCCTGTACCACCCCGGCGAGAGAACGCTGCTTATGATATTCGGGCACCGACCCGATGACCGAGGCGTCGATGTCCGACCGCCCGATCCCGGCGTCGTTCATCGCCGCCCGGAACGCCTCGAAAGCCAACTCCTGAACCGTCGCGTCGCTGCGCCTGCCGAAGGCCGCGTGCCCGATGCCGATAATGCCGACTCTTGCCATGGTTTAATCCTCTTCTCTTACGCGGGACGTTGCGCGCAACGTCTCTACGATACGTTTAAATATACTGTCCTCCGTCAACCTTGACGACCTCGCCGGTGACGTGCCGCGACCGGTCGGAGCAGAAAAAGGCGACCACGTCGGCGCATTCGCGCGGGGAGGCGATCCGGCCGAGCACCGTTTCGTCGACCGCCTTATTCAGGAATTCGGCGGGAATGTTCTTCGCCATTTCGGTCATCACCATGCCGGGAGCGATTACATTGACGTTCACATTGAACTTGCCGAGCTCTTTGGCAAGGGCCTTGCTCATGGCGATCTCGCCCCCCTTGGCGGCCGAATAATTGGACTGGCCGAATTTACCGCGCAGTCCGTTGATCGATGCGATGTTGACTATCTTTCCGTACTTCTGGTCCTTGAACACCGCGGCCGCGGCCTTGTTGTAATTGAAATACCCTTTCAGGTTCACATTGATGACCGTGTCCCACTGCTTTTCCGTCATCTTCCAGATTACGCCGTCCCAGGTGATTCCCGCATTGCAGACAAGAATGTCGAGACGGCCGAACGTTTCAACGACGGTCTTCACCATGGCCTGTGCGTCGTCGAAAACGGCGACGTCGGCCTTGACGGCAAGCGCCTTGCGGCCCATCGCCTCGATCTGCGCGACCACCTCCTTCGCCTCGGCGTCGTGCCTGCGGTAGTTGATCGCCACGTTGCAGCCTTCACGGGCAAGGGTCAGCGCGATCTCGGTCCCGATCCCCATGCTGCCGCCGGTCACGATGACGTTTTTCCCTTCAAGACCTAAATCCATAGTCTGCTCCTAAAACGAAATTTCGATATAATCGGGCATCTTTCCTCCTTCCCCCGAAAACGGGGAAAGGCCGGGATGGGGGCGGAATAACCGCCCCTCAACAACTACCTTTTTTTTGTAGCTATACCATTCCAACCGACAACCGACTTCCTCACGCATCCTTCCATTGCGCAGGCCGTTTCTCCAAAAAAGCATTTATCCCCTCATTTGCATCGTCGGTCGCGACGAGTTTGTCTAGGTAGATCTCTTCAATCTCGCCGATATGGCGGTCGTACGTTCCGGCCAGAAATCGCCTGCCCGCCGTATGCGCCAGACGCAATGACGATGCGCTCTTGTTTTGAAGACGCTTCGTGAAGAATTCATCGATTGCCCCGTCAAGCTTTCCCTTCTCGACAAGAAGCGTCAGCAATCCGCAGTCGCGCAGCGCCGTTGTTTCAACCTGGTCGCCCGTAAGGATCATCTGCGCCGCCACTGCATCGCCCGCACGGGCCGGCAGCAGAACGCACGCCGGGGGCGGATAAACGCCGAGCACAATTTCCGGGAGGCCGAATTTCGCGCTCTCATCCGCGCAGATAAACGTGCAGGCAAGTACGAACTCGAACGCGCCGCCGAGGCAGAGACCTGAAACCTTCGCCAGCGTGGGTATTGGACATTTGACAATCCCGCCGATAAAAGAATGGAAATAGGGAAGCATCTCCCTTATTCTGTCGGCGGTATGCTCCTCGACGCTGGCGCCGAAGCTGAAATGTTTGCCTTCCGCACCAAAGACGACAAGCTTTTTATGGGGGTTCTGCTCGTCGATGTTCATCTGCTGCGCGATTTCCCGCATCATGGCGAGTGCAAGGACGTTTCCCGGCGCGCTGCTGAGCGTAATTTCAGTGACCGCGCCGTCAAATTTCTCCACTACTTTAATATATTGGTAATCCATAGGCCGGCCTCCTTTACTTTGCCGAAGTGTCGCGGGGTATCAGGTCCTCGATCATCTTTTCGGTCCACGGGGACGCATCCGCCAGCAGCAGCCGCAATTTATGAAAATCCACCTCGCGCTTGTCTTTCGGCCCTTCGTTGAAGGCACGGAACCCCGCACGCGCCTCGGTCATCATGTTGAGCGCGAGCCATGAGCGGTTGGTTTCGCAGTTTTTCTGCCAGTGTTCAAGCTTCTTCTTGCGCACAGATTCGATGGTCTTGTTCAGGCAGTCGGGCATGGTCAGGGAGAGCGCGTAGGCGGTTTTTTCCACTTCCTTGTCGAAAAGACTCAGGTCCGTCGTGCACTCGGCGGCGATCTGTTTGGCTTTTTCCCTCGCCTCGCCCGTGAGAAAATCGCCGAAGCAGGGATTGCCGAATTCATCGTTTTCGGAAAGGGTGACAAAGGGGTTGGGAATGAACTCTCCCGCCTTGTTCTTCAGCACGGGAACGATTTTATTGATGAGCCCAAGCTTTACGGCCTTATGGGCCGACCAGTGTTCGCAGAGGGTATTGGATTCCATGGAGCGGCCGACGCCGACGTAGAGATGGAGAAAATCGGTCGCCCCGCCGTCCGGGGCGGAGCCGTGTTTGGGGCCCGCCTGGCCGAACCGCGCGGTATCGGTCGCAATGGTAAAATCGCACGCCATGCCGATCTCCTGACCGCCGCCGATACGCATGCCGTTGACCCGGTTGATGACGGGCTTGTCGCAGAGCAGAATGCCCGTCACCATGTCGTTGAACAGCCGCATGTACTGCTTGTACTCCTGCGGATTCCCCGCGTAGTACTCGGCATATTCCTTGGTGTTGCCGCCGGTGCAAAAGGCCTTTTCGCCCACCCCGGTGAAAATCACCGCCACCGCCGAGCGGTCGCACGACGCCTGACGGAACGCAAGAATGGTCTCCTTGACCATCTTCGTCGTGTAAGAATTGAACTGCTTCGGATTGTTGAAAATGATCCAGTAATTGCACAGTCCGTCAACCGGTTTGCCCGAAGGATCGACAAGCGGCCGTTTTTCGACGATGATTTCCTTGTACTGATACTCTTCCACAAGATTGTGGTCTTTCATAAGTCAACTCCTGCGAATGAAATGAGATTCAGGGAATAAAAATAACTCTCTTTTCCAGTTTATGCTGCATTGCCAGTGAAATAACCTCGTTGATCGAATCGAGCGGCCGCTCCTCGACGGTATCGAGAATATTGATCTCCTTTTTGAGGACCTTGTCTACCACGGCAGGATAATACTCCGGTTTGCATCCCCAGTTGCCGAACATGTCGGCGTCGAACGCCATCATGTTGCTCAACCTGATCGATATCTTGTCCATGGTAAAACCCACCACCGCTATGGTGCCCGCGAAGGAGAGCAGGGAAAACGCGGCGGACTGGCCGGCGGCGGTGCCGCTGGTCTCGAAAATTTTCCACCGGTGTTTCGGCAGGCGCTGTTCCTTGACGAAAGTTCTGATCTTTTCCTTGAGCGCCTTTTCATCCATTCCGCTTGTATTGATCCCGAAACGGGCGCCGAGTTTCTTCGCCCTTTCGATCTTGGCCTCGTCGACGTCGAGGGCGATCACCGCGGCGCCTCGGTTCGCGGCCAACTGCACCATGTAAATGCCGATGCCCCCTGCGCCGATCACGATCGCGAGGTCATCTTTCCGCAGGTTGCTGCGGACAAGCGACTGGTAGGGTGTTGTCACCGCATCCGCGATAACGCTCATACTGGAAACTCTGACGTCGCCGAGGTCGGTTGGAATCTCACAGAGGTAACGTGCCGGTACGGTGATATGACTCGCGAATCCTCCGTTGAAGTCATTGCCCGGCATTTTCTGACTGCGGCAGACATTGCTTCTTCCGTTTTTACAGAGTTCACACTCTCCGCAGGGAAGCACCGCGGGAATGACCACGTTCTTCCCGATAAATGTTTCAACTGCGCTGCCTGCGGCAACCACGCCGCCGCTGATCTCATGTCCCAGAATGAGCGGCAGTTCGGCATTGGTCTTCACCCTGCCGCCGATGAATCCCAGGTCGGTATGACACAAGCCGCACCCGGCGATTGCAACCACCGCCTCATCGGCCTGCGGCTCTTTCACGGAGAAGTTTTTCTTCTCCAGCGGTTTATCGACACCCGTAAAGTACCACCCGCGTGCTTCAGTGTTTTTCATGACAACACTCCTTTCATCGATCGAAACAGTGTGCGTTACTCGAACGAAAATGTATTTTCTTCATCAATTGACCGGATACCTTTACGCAAGAGGAACCCATGCAGCCGAAAAAATCCGAGCCGGTGCATAACTGGAGCTTTGTATTTCCCAACGACGCCAACCCCCAGGGAACCATGTTCGGGGGGAAACTGCTCGCGGTAATGGATATTGTCGCGGGTATTGCGGCGGCCCGGCATTCCCGCACCCGCGTTGCAGTCGCGTCGATTGATTCGATTACGTTCATGGCACCCCTCCATGTCGGCGACATGGTCGAGGTGATCGCCTGCGTCGTATGGACGGGCAAAACATCGATAGTGGTTAAAACGGACGTTTTCGGGGAAGAACCGTGTACCGGCACACGTAAACACTGCATAAGTACCCACTTTATCATGATTGCGATCGACGAAAACCACCACCCCACTCCTGTCCCGCCGTTACTGGTTGAAACCGAACGCGAAAAAAGCGCTTATGCCGCCGCAGAACTGGTAAAAAAACGGGCGCTTGCGCAGCGGGATATGATCGAACTGCCTCTTCCCCGGTCCTGAAGATCACCCTACCGCACGGTACGCATCAGAAAAGATCGTCAAGCTCACCCGCCCCGCCGCCGGGAAGTTCGCCATGCTCCTGCAGGTACTGCTGGATAAGTTCGCTTTCCCGCTTCGTGTACATCGGCTCCTCTTCGCAGGTAAAATAAACGGCGTTGCGATTCTCTGCAAGCGCTTCCTGCAGTCCCTGTTTCAGACTCATCACCCCTTTGATGGCAATGACTTTTTTATTTTCATCGAGAAGCTGAAAGACGCCTTCGACTTCCGCAGCCTCGAGGACTTCCTCCCCGGTCAATTTGCGGAGCGATTCGCCGCGCGGCGCAGGCGCGACCTGCTCGATGGCCAAACGGAGATCGCAGCAAAGGCACCGTGACGCCTCGGTGACGGCGGTGTGCGCATCGAAGGTATGCTCGACCGCTTCGAAGGACGCGGCCCGTCGGCGGGCATCGGCAATGGCCGGTTTGCGGCGCCGGATTGCGGCGAAGCCGTCAACTTTACCGATGCAATGTTCCGTCGGGAGACGGTCGATCAACTGTTCGTCGATTTCACCATCCCCGCCCAGGAATTTATCGATCTCCCGCGCAGCATGACGGCCCATGGCGATCGCCTCGATGATGTTTTTCGGCCCGTACGTGACATCGCCTCCCGCAAACACCTTCGGCATTTTCGATGCGAGGGTCATCACATCGACCATAATCGTTCCATCCGCCGAACGCCCGCAGACGGCAAACGGCGCTGACGACGGTTCCTGCCCGATGGCGGTGATGATCGCTTCCGCCGGAAATTGCTTCGTCGCTGTTTCATCGTACTCCCAGTGAAATCGGCCCCCTTCATCGTGAACGCGACTGCACCGTTTGACAAGAAGCGATGCGGCCTTGCCGTTTTCACCCGGAATCTCCACGGGCGCCCATGAGGTATGGAAAACGACGCCTTCGGCCTTTGCCTCTTCGACCTCCTCCGCCCATACCGCAAGCTCCGGATCGGATTTCCGGGTAACCATGCAGACCTCCTGAGCGCCGCTCCTGAGCGCCACCCGTGCCGCGTCGATCGTCGCATGTCCGCCGCCCGTTACCACGACACGCATGCCGTCGAACAGGTCGCCCGGCAACTTTCCAAGCGCCATGTCGCGAAGAAACGCAACTCCCTCATAGACGCCGTCAAGGTCTTCACCCAGGATTCCCGTCCTTTTCGCCTCATGCGCGCCGCTCGCGATGAAAACCGCGTCATTCTCTGCAGAAAGCTTTTCGAGTCGTGCGGCATCAACCGGAAAGTCGCATCGGATCGTCACCCCCGTGCTGCGGACTTCGGCGATATCGCGGTCGAGAAGCGCCTGCGGCAGACGGTACTGCGGCACCCCCACCCGCAGCATGCCGCCCGGAAGGCGTAACGCTTCATACACCGTCACCGCGTGGCCTTTCCGTGCAAGATAATATGCCGCCGTCAACCCGGCGGGTCCGCTGCCGATAACGGCAACGGTTTTGCCGGTAGGTGCGGATTTCTTCTGCCGTGAACGCCATAAACCCGTGTCGGCATCGATTGAAAAACGCTTGAGCCTACAGACCGATACCGGTTCGTCAACCATACCTCGCCGACATTTTTCTTCGCAGGGATGAAAACAGGCGTAGCTTACTGAATAAGCAAGCGGCACCTTCTCACGGATAACTGCCGCCGCTTCGGCGGGTTCATTGCGGGCGATATGGCGCATCAGTCGCGGAATATCGATGCCTGCCGGGCAGGTATTCCTGCACGGCACGAGAGTCCGCTCCCGCTCTTCGCCGGCGATCCGCGTTTTATCGGTAAGCGCACCCGTCGGACATGCCTCCACGCACGCGCCGCAGAACCGGCAATCACTCATTGCGCGGCCCCCTGCCTTCACGGTACCGACCACCGGTCGGTTTCCCTGCATGACGAACCCGAGCGCACCGACGCCCCGTAGGTCATTGCAGGCGCGAACGCACCGCAGGCAGCCGATGCAGAGTTCGGAATTGAAGTCGTAAAGAGGATCATCGGTCAGCCGCGGCAATCCCCGCGGCCGGTAGCGCGGCAAATCGCTGGGAACGCCGATAAACTGCGCGACCTGCTGCAGCTCGCAGTTTCCCAGGTATTCGCAGCACCGCTCGTTTTCAGGGACATTCGATGAGCACTGTGTCCGCGGACACCCCTGCGCCTGAGCGCAGGTAAGGCACGCGTGCGGATGATCACGCAGGAGCTGTGCAAGCCTGTTTCGCCGATAGGCAATAACTTCGGGCGAACCGGTCTTCACCGTCATTCCCGCAGCCGCTTTCGTCGCGCACGATCGAACGAGTTCTCCGTTGATGGCCACCACGCAGAGACCGCAGCCGTCCCACGGCGGTGAAGCGTCGGCGACCACCTCCTTTTCACCAAGGAATATCGAGGCAGCACCGGCAGCTTTTTCCACAGGCGGAAGCTGCGGATGCGCGCAGAGGGAGGGTATATAGACCCCCCCCTTCAACGCGACATCAAGGATGGTGGATCCCGGCTCCGCGGAACAAGGTTTCCCGTCGATGGTGAGCTTCAACGACTCCATATCGTTTCAGTTCCCTCAATCACCAAGAGTGATCGATGACGCCGGCCGTACATGCTTTAACGCACGGGAGACCGGCGGTCGTGTATCCTGCCGCGGGCTTGCAGGGCGCGCATGAATATTTGATTTTTTTCGAGTGCTCCTTTTTTACCGCGGCGATCGGTGTCTCCGCGTCAATATCGTACCCGTTATCCACGAGTTCGAGCACACCCGCCGGACAGGTTTTTGCACAATCGCCGCATCCGGTGCATTTGTCGGTATCGACGGTAATGAAGAAATCACCCGATCCGTCCTTGTATCCGTAATTTGCTTTCATGCTATTTGCCTTTTTTCTCGAAAAGTACCTTGGCGAAAAGCGCCCCGCCGATGGCTCCCGCAATCTGAGGATCGAGATCGGACTTAAGCGGCGTGACGTTGAGTTCCTTTGAAAGACGGTTCACAATACCGATATTTTTCGCGATGCCGCCAGTGATGGCGAACTCCTTTTCAACGCCGATTCTTTCAAGCAACGTGACGACGCGATGGGCCATGGCTGAACAGTAGGCAGCCAGTACCTTCTCCTTGGGCCACCCCTGCCGGAGAAGCCCGGACGCTTCACTCTTTGCAAAAACCACGCAGGTTGATGAGACGGGCGGCGGTTCGGTATCGACCTGAAGGCTCATTTTACCGACATCGTTAATGTGCACGCCCAGAAGGTCGGCGAACACCTCCATGCCGCGGCCCGTACCGGCGGCACACTTGTCATTCATTAAAAATGCGGTGACCTTCCCCTTTTCGTCGCAACGGATCGCCTTGCAATCCTGACCGCCCATGTCGAGGATGGTCCGTACCTGCGGTCCGTAGATAAAGTTGCCGCCACGCGCATGGCAGGCGATCTCGGTGATCGCCTTTGTGGCGAACGGCACGTTTACCCTGCCGTAGCCGGTGCCGACGGTGGCCTGAATCTTGTCAGTGGTCAACCCTGTACCTTCAAGCGCCCATTTCATCGCGCTGTTCGCGCTTTCGGGCGAATCGCTGCCGGTACGCATGCTCGAAGAGCAGTAGAGCTGCCCGTCAACCATGATCACGGCCTGCGTCGATACGCTTCCCACATCGACGCCGGCGGAAACGATTCCTCCCTGTTTCCAGTCTATATCCGGATTCGTCCAGCGCGATTCGGTCCAGCGCCAGTATTCCGTTTTTTTCTGTTCCTCTGCCATTATCAATCTCCTTCGACTGTCGTAGATGAGTTGTCGTTATTTCGCATCCGCCGCTACGAATGCCGCGCCGATCGCTCCGACGAATTCACGATCTTCGGGAATCGTTATTTCCATCTGCAAATCTTCCTTGAGCGATGCGACAAACCCGACATTCTTCGCCACCCCGCCGACAAGGGCGACATCCGGCGTTACGCCGACCATTCGTACCATCGACGTTATGCGGTCAGCGATGGCGTTGTGGATCGCACGCGCTATGTCCTGTTTGGGAATCTTTCGATGGACGAGCGACACCACTTCGCTCTCCGCGAACACCGCGCACTGGGCGTTCATGGGTACCTCCTGATTACTGGTAAGGGAGAACGGTCCGAAATCCTCAAGTGGAATTTCAAGCGCGCGCGCCATTGCCTCGGTAAATGCTCCCGCGCCCGCGGCGCATTTCTCGTTGATGGCGAAATCGACGACCTTGCCTTTTTCGTCCACCCGTATCGCCCGTCCCTCTTCAGCGCCTACATCAATGACCGTCCGGACATTCGGATACAGGTAGTGAATGCCTCGCGCATCCGCCCCCACCTCGGTGACGATGTCATTTTTAAATTTCGGCTCGCTTTTACCGGTGCCGGTCGAAACGACTTTTGTCACCGCTTCACGGCCGCACCCCGCCATTTTGAGTGCGTCGTCAAAGGCCTTTTCGGCCGCCGAAGCGGCATCGATTCCGGCCGGCGCCATTGCCTTGCCGGTTACTTTTCCGTCCTCGAGAATGACGACCTTGACATTTTTAGCGCCGCAATCAATTCCGGCCGTAATCATACCATAACCTCCTCCACTTTTTTATCCTGCTTTATGAAATCCCGTTTCAGGCCGAGCGTTTCCATGAACGCATCGACGCGGGCCTTTACACGTGCCTTATCGTTTTCGCGCTCATCGCCCATATTTCCCTCAAATGTCATCACCGGAAAACCCGCCTGCTGAAGTGCAAGCCGGTTTTCGGCGATGCCGACCGACAAACCTTCACACCCGCGGTTGAAGTGCAGCATGGCCCCGCCAAGCTTCCAGTCGCGGGCGATCTTGAGCATCATGGCCGATTTCAATTTCGGATGGTAGAAATGCTGCCATTCCGGTTTGTTGATTTCAAACCTGATATATTCCGCAAGCATCTCTTCGCGTCCCTTCGGCAGGTCGTCGATAGTTTTCGGATAGGTCCGGGCGCCCCATGTGCCGTCCTTTTTCATCTCCCACTGGCCGATAAGCCCGAAGGTATAGAGCGAACCGATAGAGACGCAGCCGAACTCCTCGAGGTAACGAAACAGTTTCAGGAATGCCCAAGGCGGCTGCGTGTCACTCATGACACGTACGCGTTCGTTAGCGACCGCGGCAATGCCGCGCGCCACCCGGTCGTTTACTTCCTCATACAAGTCATCATAGAAATCAGCGCACCACTGGCCGGCCTTCCCGAGTGTACCGAGTACGTACAGCGAGTACATACTCTTTTCGTCGAGCGGAGCCGGGACGTTTTTCTGCAGCTCGCAGATCTTCGCCCAGGTCGAAGTCGAACGCATGTGGTTGTAAATGGCTTTCCGCAACAGTTCGTCCTGATACGGCCGCCCCGTCACCTTCTGGAGCCATTCGATCGCATCGAGACACTGATTGACCACATAATCGACCGCGTGTTTCTTCATCTCAATATACCGGAAATTATCCCCGTCCGATTCGATGGCCGGACCCGTCGCCACATCCACGCAAAACATGGGGACGTCGCCTTCCAGATCGCGGACCACCTGATACCATTTCGCATGGGAGCAACAGATATGGTCCTGGAAAATGAAGTCGGGCGTGGGCCAAGTTTTCGAGAATTCGGGAAAAGCGTATTCGTTAAGGATAATACTGCCCCAGTAATTGCGTATGTAGGAGCAAATATCGCGCGCGTAGCCGGCTTTCTCGGTCGCCTCCAAACACCGAAGGGAAAAATCATCGTCGTATGCGATGGAGGCGCTGTACGGCTCGGAAGTCAGGCTCCAGACATCGTCGCCCAGGCCGCGCGGAACCGCATCCAGCGTCCAGGCACCTCCCGCCCATCGAATGCCCTTCTTTTCATGCGCCTTAGCATAGTTTTCATAAAATTTCAAGCGCAGCTCTTTCGCTTTATTCCACAGCTTCAGCGGTTCGGTTTTGTATTTATCCATTATAAGACCTCCTTTTTCCATTCAATAAAGAGAGACTCCGTCATCAGAAAAGGTCGTCTCCGGAAAGCATTTCGAGAAACGCCTCAACGCGGATCTTGAATTGACCGACGGGAACCGTGACATCGAATTCGAGAAACAGGACCTTCACGCCGGCGTCTTCGAGCGCCGTGCGGATTGCGGGTATGTCGATTTCGTGCGGATCGCAGAATTTCTGCTGGATGATGATAGCGCCCGCGACGTTCCACTCCTTCACGAACTGCAGGATCCGCTCCACACGGCGGCGTTCGGGCCAGTCTTTCGTCGGGCAGGGAAGCCGATCAATATACCGCTGCGCAATGCTCGTAAGCGGGTCCCCGTTTGCCTCAACCGTATCCCAGAAGTAACGGGTGCCGGTACAATGGTCGTCATGAACGATAACGGCATCGAGGCTTTCAACCATTTCGATGAACTTGACATCGTCGTTTTCCGACCCGAGCAGCATCACCCGCGTTGCTTTCTCCTTTCCCCGGGAACGGCCTTCCAGCTCATTCAGCACGCCCTCCGTTATACGTGCATGTTCGGCCTTTTCGGTCATCTGACTCGAGACGACCATCTGCATTGCCTCAAGACCGGTCATCGGAACATCTTCTTTTTTTCTTGTCTCGTACACCGCTTTCATGAGATTGCGGCTGCGGTTCATGATGTCAATGCCTCGTTGCAAATCTTTATCGGTGATCTTCCTGCCCGTCCATCTCTCCACCTTCTTGATAAAGAGCTCGTATTCGCCGCGCAGGAATGCGGTGGCGTGAGGGCTTTGCACATGATGCGGCATGGGCAGGTAATAGCTGAACTCCGTGGGGATGTGCAGATCCCATGAGGTGTACGCCTGCCGCACGTGAAGGCAGCTCTGGGCGATCATGATGCCGTCGAGATAGCTGTAACGGCCTTCGAGCCCCTGCGCGAGACAGTCGCGGCAAAACGGGCAAAACATGGCGAAAATATGGGGTTCGGTCAGGTTCTGCGTTTCGTGACTTCCTAAAATACGCACCGGAAGAACGCCTGCCGCATAGAGGATCTCTTCGGGGACGTATGTGCAGAAA
The DNA here is from genome assembly GCA_016929415.1 of Chitinispirillaceae bacterium. Lineage (GTDB taxonomy): Bacteria > Fibrobacterota > Chitinivibrionia > Chitinivibrionales > Chitinispirillaceae > JAFGNB01. The sequence goes on from JAFGIW010000172.1 coordinate 40,003, forward strand.
TAGCCGAGCACCTTGCCTCCGGTTTTCTTTTTCCACTCCTTCGCATATTCATGTCGGGCATCATACCATTCCTTATACATTTCGATCATGCCATAACCTCCTTACCTTTACTGAAGCATATAACGATGCATTTAACCTGCGGATTATTTGCCAATGAATTTCGGTTTCCTTTTTTCCTCAAAAGCTGCCATGCCCTCCTTCTGGTCGGCGGTCGCGAAACAGGCGCCGAAAGCCTCCGACTCGATCAGTTCGGCGCTTTCTCGGTCGACATGAAGGCTGTGGTTTACCGCCCTTTTCGCCAGTTCCAAGGCTATCGGCGGCTTTTCGGCAAGTTGACGAGCAAGAGACATGGCTTCTTCGTTCAATCGTCCCAGAGGCACGACGCGGTTGACGAAACCAAGCCTGAAGGCGGTCTGCGCGTCGATCATCGCACCGGTGAACAGCAGTTCCTTCGCCCGAACCGTGCCGATCGCTTCCGGTAACCTTTTACTGGCGCCCCAGCCGGCCATGATGCCGACATTTATTTCCGGTGAAGCGAACCGTGCGTTTTCCGCCGCGATGACGATGTCGCACGCTAGCGCCAATTCGAGTCCTCCCCCGAGCGCATATCCGTTTACCGCGGCGATCACCGGCTTCAACATATCTTCTATGGCGGCCATGATGCGCTGCCCCGACTGTGAAAAATCAGCGGCCTGAAAGGCATCCATGCCTTTCATCTCTTTGATGTCGGCACCGCCGCAGAACGCCTTTTCCCCTTTTCCCGTAAGAATGACCGCCTTGACGGCATCATTGTTGTCGAGTTCATCGAGAAAGCAGCTTTTCAGTTCCTGCAATGCGGATGAATTGAGAACATTGAACGCACGCGGGCGATTGATCGTAACCGTCGCAACACCGCCTTCGATTGCCAGAATGATATGTTCATACGTCATGGTTACCGCTCCCAATCAGCAATAGTTATAAAACCCCCTGCCCGATTTCCGCCCGCAACAGCCGCCGCTTACCATTTTCCGCAGCAGCGGGCAGGGGCGATATTTCGGGTCGCCCAGCTCCCGGTGCAACACCTCCAGGATCGCCAGGCAGGTGTCAAGGCCGATCAGATCGGCCAGCGCCAGGGGACCCATGGGATGGTTGGTCCCCAGTTTCATCGCCGCGTCGATCGCCTCTTTCGATCCCACACCCTCCATGAGGGCGAAAACCGCTTCGTTGATCATCGGCAGCAGAATCCGGTTTACCGCAAAACCGGGAGAGTCGTTGATCCGGATGACGGTCTTTCCCATTTTCTCTCCGAGCTTCACGGTTGCATCAAGCGTTTCATCGCTCGTTTCGAGCCCGCATACCGCTTCGACAAGCTGCATTACCTGCGGCGGATTGAAAAAGTGCATGCCGATCACCTTTTCGCGCCGCTTTGTTGCGGCGGCGATTTTTGTAATGGAAATCGACGAAGTGTTCGAGGCGAGAATCGTCGGCGGAGGGCAGAGTGCATCGAGATTCTGAAACAGTTGCTGCTTGACGGAGAAATCCTCCACAATCGCCTCGATGACGAAATCCGCCTTTTCAAGCATGCTCATTTGCGGCGCGGGGGTTATTCTTTCAAGAGTCCGTCGAGCCTCTTCATCTGAGAGCTTCCCTTTTTCAACACTCCCCCGCAAGCGCTTTGTTACTGCGTCGATTCCCTTACGCAACAATCGCTCGTCGATATCGTGAAGGATAACATCGATTCCCGCCATCGCGGCCGCCTGTGCGATACCGCGGCCCATGATCCCCGCGCCGACAATCCCGATGGTCGACATATTCACTGCGGTACTCCATTCATATAGTAAAGCACTTGCACCTCATCCTCCCCTGTTCTTCTTTACTTCAACCACGAGCGCGGGTATGATCGCACGGTAATCGCCGATGATCCCGAAATCGGCGACCTGAAAAATGGGTGCCGCCGGGTCGTTGTTGATGGCCACGATGGTGTCGGAACTTTTCATGCCGACCTGATGCTGGATGGAACCGGAGATGCCCACGGCAACATAGAGCTTCGGTGATACCGTTGTTCCCGATTGTCCGACCTGCACCGATTTCGGCCTGCACCCGAGGTCGACCGCCACACGCGAACAGCCCACCACGCCTCCGAGCACTCCCGCCAACTCCTCAAGCAGCGCGAATCCTCCGTTGGTGCATACTCCCCTGCCGCCCGAGACGATGATGTCCGCTTCGTCGATTTTCACCTTTCCCGTCTGCGGGCTGTCAAGTATTTCTTTGAGTACTATGCGGAAGGACGAGGCGTCGATTTTCACCGGGACCGTTATCTTCTCGCCCGCTCTCTTTGCATCGGGTTCCATTTTCTTCATGACATTCGGCCGTACGGTGGCCATTTGAGGCCGGGTGTAGGGACAGATGATATCGGCCATGATGTTGCCGCCGAACGCGGGCCGGGTCTGCAGCAGCAATCCGTCAAGGATTGAAAGACCGGTACAGTCGGCGGTCAGCCCCAGTTCGAGCGATGCAGCCACGCGCGGCGCAAGGTCCCGGCCGGCATGCGTTGCGCCGAAAAGGACAATGCACGGTTTATACCGGGAGATAAGCCCGGTGATCACGGGCGCGAACGCCTCGGCGCGGTAGCGGGAAAGCGCTTCGGATTCGCCGATAAAAACGCTGTCGGCGCCATGATGAATAAGTGTATCGGCAAACTTCGCCACATCATTTCCCAGCAGGATGCAGCTCACCGATTGGCCGAGAATGTCGGTTAACTCTCTGCCCTTGCCCAGAAGCTCGAAAGTGAAGTTCTTGACCCGCTGCGATCCCTCGGTTTCGGCGACGACCCACACACCCGAATACTGCGTGAGATCGATGTCTTTCATTGCCCGTTCAATGGTGATGGCGCTTACCGGGCAGATCTGTTCGCATGCGCCGCACAGGGTGCATCCGTCGCCGATGACCGCCTTCTTCCCTTTCATGACGATAACGCCGAACGGACAGGCCTTGACGCATTTGACGCACCCGATGCATTTCTCCGCAGCAAGGGTGATCACAACACTCCTCCCTTTGCAAGAACCTGGAAAAGCTCGCCTGCAACGGCCGCGGCGCTGTTTCCTTCGAGCATGACTCCCTGCCCGCGCTTCGGCGGGGAAAAAACGCGTTTGACCTGAGTGGGAGAACCCTTAAGCCCCAGCTTGTCCGCGTCGGTATTGATTTTTTCCGCACCCCACTCTTCATAGGGTTTCTTCTTTGCTTTTATAATCGCTGAAAACGGCGGGGTCGAGGGAACGAAATCAGCCGGCGGCGTGCAGGTCAGGAGTGCCGGCATTCTCACCTCGACGATTTCATATCCCGTATCGGTCTGCCGTTTTACGGTAAGTGTCTTTCCGTCAAGCGTCACCCTTTCCGCATAGGTCACCTGGGGAAGGCGCAGGTGCTGCGCCATTTCCGGTCCTGTCTGGGCGGTGTCGCCGTCAACGGCCTGCAGCCCGCACATGATAAGATCGATTTTACCCAGCGCACCAACCGCCCTCGCCAGCGTGTAGGAGGTTGCCCAGGTGTCGGCGCCGGCGAACGCCCTGTCGGTCAGAAGGATTGCGCGGTCCGCTCCCAGGGCGAGCGCCTTCATGAGCGCACTTCTCGCCTGCGGCGGTCCCATCGACAATGCAACGATCTCCGCTCCCTCTCCCGCAGCATCACGCAGACGCACCCCCTCCTCAAGGGCAAACTGGTCGAACGGATTCATCACGGCGGGAACGCCCTCACGGACGAGCGTTCCGGTGGCGGAATCGACCTTTACATCGGAGGTATCGGGAACCTGTTTGACGCAAGCAATGATGAGCATCTCGATTATCTTCCTTCAACGCACCCGGCCGGATGGAGCATGCGGCGGCGTCCTATCTGTAGGTGATGAATTCCTTGCCCAGCAGTTCGCGGGCGACGATGGTCTTCATGATCTCCTTTGACCCCTCGGCAAGGGTGAACGACCGCACCGCCCGGTACGCGGCCTGGTCGGGGCACTCCTTGTTGTAGCCGAAAGCGCCCTGCCACTGCATAACGTCGTCAATTGCCTGCATCGCCCAGGTGGCGCAGAACATTTTTACCATGGCGACCGTCTTGCTCACCTCCATGCGCGACGCCTTGCCTTCCTGTTCCAGGTCGATCATATGAAGCGCCTTGTAGGTAAAATCCCTCAGCATGGAAATCCGGGTGTAATGTTCGGCAAGCGGGAACTGAATACCTTCGTATTTTGCGATTGCCCTGCCGAACGCATTCCGTTCTTTGATATATTTAATACCGTTTTCAAGGGATTTCATGGCGGCTCCGCAGCAGACGCAGGCGATGATGGCGCGTGCGAATTCATAGCCTTCGTGGACAATATAGAAACCCTTCTCCTCTTTCCCGATAATATTCTCTTTCGGTATTTCGACGTTGCTGATGTGGAACCCTCCGGTGGAAATTGCTTCCCGTCCCATCTCTTCATCCTCGGTGATATCGATGCCCGGCAACCCGAGCGGCAGGAAGAACATCGTCATACCGCGGGTGCCTGCTCGCAGGTTCTGCCGCGCGAGCGTTACATGTCCGCCGCCGTACTGCTTGACCTCACGGACACCCGATATGTAGTTCTTTTCACCGTTGACAACGTACTTATCACCATTAGGCGTGATGGTGGTGACCATATTGGCAAGGTCGGAGCCTATTCCCGGTTCGGTGGTGGCGATACCGATAAATGCATCGCCCTTTGTCGCTGGCGGGATATGTTTCAATTTACACTCGCGAGTACCGTATTTGTCGAAGACATGCGCCCACGAAGCCTGCACCAGATAAAAAACCGGTACTGACGCCGTATAATCGGCCCGTCCCAGTTCTTCACCCACGATCCCGGCGGTGACCGCATCAAATCCCGAGCCTCCGTATTCCGGATCGACCGTCGGGCAGAGCAGCTCCATCTTGGCCATCGACTTGATGAGGTCGGGGGGGATTTCCTTGTTCTTTTCCATTTCCTGAACCCGGGGGGTCAGATTCTTGGCCGCCCATTCACGTACGCTCTGGCGCAGCATCTCCTGTTCTTCGGAAAATTCGTAGGTGATCATGCGAGCATCTCGCTTTCTGTGGAAAAAGTGACTAACTGCCGTTTGTCCTGCACTATCATGGAACGGTCACTGAGCGGAGTCGAAGTGACCGTTATTCAACTCAACGCGTACATTTCGACTCCGCTCAATGTACGCGAAATATTCTACTCCCGCTCCACCATCATGGCCACGCCCATACCGCCCCCGACGCACAGAGTGGCAAGGCCGCGGTGCGCACCGCGTTTCTGCATCTCATAAAGCAAGGTTATGAGAATACGCGCCCCGCTTGCCCCGATGGGGTGCCCGAGCGCTATCGCGCCGCCGTTGACGTTGACTTTTTCCTCGTCCCAGCCGAGCTCCCTTCCTACCGCGACCGCCTGGGCGGCAAATGCCTCATTGCATTCGATCAAGTCGATATCCGAAAGGGAAAGTCCCGTTTTCGCAAGGATCCTGCGGACAGCCAGAAGCGGTCCGGTTCCCATGATCGCCGGATCGAGGCCGACGGAAACCACGGAGCGTATTGTTGCAAGCAACGGCAATCCCAGTTCCTGCTGCTTCCGTCGTGACGCCACGATGACGCAGGCGGCGCCGTCATTTATTCCCGATGAATTGCCGGCGGTAACGGTGCCGCCGGGCTTGAATGACGGTTTGAGCGACGAAAGCTTGTCAATGGTTGTACCGGATCGGGGAAATTCATCGATGTTGAACCGGGCCGCAGTACCTTTCTGCTGAGGAACCTCCACGGTCATGATCTCGTCAACGAAGCGCCCCTCCCTGATGGCTTTTTCCGCCCGCTGCTGGCTGCGGCACGCATACTCGTCCTGCTCGGTGCGGCTGACGCGGAACTTTTCCGCAACGTTCTCGGCCGTCAGTCCCATGTGGTAATCCCCGAAAACGCACCATAACCCGTCCCGGATCATCCCGTCAACCACGTATCCGTTCCCCATCTTATTGCCCCATCGCATCTTTTCGAGCAGGTAGGGGGCTCGGCTCATGCACTCCATACCTCCGGCGACCAGAACTCCGGCTTCTCCGCAGCGGATCGCCTGCGCCGCCAGGCAGACCGCTTTGAGTCCCGAGGCGCATACCATGTTGACCGTCGTAGCGGGGACCGACTGCGGCAGACCGGCACCCATCGCCGCCTGGCGGGCGGGGTTCTGTCCCTGCCCGGCCTGCAGCACGTTCCCCATGATCACTTCATCGACATGCTGCGGGTCAATGCCTGTTCTTTTCAATGTCTCCCGGATTACCGCGGCACCGAGCTGCGTTGCCGGTATGCCGCTCAGCATACCTCCGAATTTTCCTACTGCCGTGCGCACACCGCCGACAATGACGGGATCATCAGGATGAATATCCATCAGTCAAACATTCCCTTTCGGATGCGTACCTGCCGTTCGGCGGTCAGGCAATTTACCGTTAAACGCTTCAGCCGCAAACGGTAGTGTATAAAATAATTAAGGCTGCCTTTGTGCATTATCATTCCGTTACAAAATCGATTTTTCACTACGTGGCGTGCAGATGACACCCACTACAGGCTCGACTGATGCATGATACTGTAGTACCGGTATTATGCTCTTCATGCAGGCATTGCGAGAAACAAACAACCATGAGCACCGATACTATGGATGCGTCTTTAAAAAGATAGTACAAATCATGGCGGGGCAAACTATTTTACTGTTCACTTCAATCATACCATGGTACTATGAAGACAGTCTTCCACAAACGTATGCCGGCCTTCTCCAAAGTCTCAGAATATATTCTCATGAGAGTACATGAGCTGCCGTCTCACGGCAAATTCACGCTTCCATCGACACGCCGTATTGCGCAGGAATGCGGCGTCAACAGGGGCACAGTGCTCAGGGTAATCCATACGCTCGCCGAACAGGGTTTGATCAAAACCGTCAGGAAACCCTCAACCGTTATTGTGCAGGACAGCGCCCCCGAAGACCCTTCCGTCAGCGTGCGGCAGACGCTTGGCCCCCGGAGCATGGGGGTGTGCCGGAGCCTGCTGCGCGACATCATCGATTGCAGGCTGCGGCCGGGCAGCATGCTGCCGTCGTTCAAGGAGCTGCGCGCCATTTACGGATGCTCCGCGGTAACCATTCATGCGGTCGTAAACAGTCTCATCTCCACCGGCTATGTTCAGCGGTTCAGGCACGGCTACCGCATCCATCAGCACTCCTCGGTCGGCGGCAGGCTGTTTCTGACGCTCATCATTCCCGAAAAAAAACCGAAAACGGGGAGGATTCCCAACCGCATCGCGGGATTCTGGATCGATATCGCACGCGAATGCGGCCGCCTGAATGTCAACCTTGAAACGTACGGCTACTACTGTTCCTCCAGTGACCGTGAACGGCGGGAACGGTTGCGGCAATTTACTCATGATATCAATGACCGTGTGCTCGGCTATTTCATCATGCTGGTGGACGGCCGGCCCGCCGACATTCTCGACGTCATGGCCATTCTCCGGGCCACGGGCAAACCGATGGCGGTCTGGGACGTCGGCGAGCAATCGATCATGCCGCTGCCCCCGCCGTTCTGCAACGATCCGAGAATACTCATCATCGCAAGGTCGCTTATCGAATCGGGCGGGAGGATCATCGGCAGGCGACTGATCGATCTCGGCCATCGGAATGTCGCGGTCATTATGTCCCATCACTGGGGCAACGACCTCATCCTCCAGGGTCTTCAGAAAAGTTTTGCCGAGGCGGGACTCGAAACGGGATTGACCTTCTTTCCGGTCACCGAAGATGCGGTCGCGCTTGACTGGCACGCTCCCCACGTTACTAATGCCTACCGGGCGCTGCAGAGCGGCATCGCGATGGCTGCGCGGGCCGTTGATCCGCAATGGAAGGGATATGCCCGCTTTGAAGAGCAGATACGCGCCGGAATGTGGAACCATCTTTATAATAATGAAACACGTCGTCTGTTCAAACGTGCGCTTGCCGACCGTGCCGTCACCTGCATCGTCGGCATTCACTGGGATGCGCGCCTGGTGCTCGATGTCTGCCGGGAGAACAAATTGAAAATTCCCGAACACTTGTCGCTTGTGGGGGTCGTGAACTCCGAGGAACACATCGCGACCGGGATCACCTGCTGCGACTGGAATTTCCCCGCAGTGGTCAACGCCATGGTCGACCATTTCCTCAAACCCGCCCCCATCCAGAGGAATCGCAATCGCATGGTTGATATCCAAAGCATCCTCCTCGAACGGCAGAGTTCGGGGCCGGTATACAAAAGATAAACTGCGTCGCCGGTCATTTCCTCTTGAACCGCCCGGCGACCGCAACTATTTTATTTTGGAAAGTTTTCCGAATCTACTAAAAACCGGGAGGTCCGCCATATGTCGCCTGCCGCACATCAGACATCAGGTACCCTCGAGGCATCACCCGCTTCCCTCGCCGGCAAGGTCCTTTTCATTACCGGCGCCAGCCGCGGGATCGGCGAGGCGATCGCACTGCGGGCCGCGCGTGACGGAGGCCGAATTGCCGTGATCGGCAAAACCGACCAGCCCCATCCCAAACTCAAGGGAACGGTCCATACCGCCTGCCGGGCTATCGAAGAGGCGGGTGGTGAAGCCCTGGCCTGCATCGCGGACATCCGCGACGAGGAAGCCGTGGAACGATCGGTCAAGGCAGCGGTTGAACGCTTCGGCGGTATCGACATTCTCGTCAACAACGCCGCCGCCATTTCTCTCACCACGACGGCCGATACTCCGATGAAGCGGTTCGACCTGATGCATGCCCTCAATGTGCGCGGGCCTTTCCTGTGCAGTCGGAAATGTCTGCCTTTTCTTGTAAAAAGCGCTAACCCCCATATTCTGAATCTCTCCCCCCCGCCTCGGTTGAAACCTGAATGGTTCTCCGGTCATCTGGCGTACACCATGTCGAAGTACGGTTTAAGCCTCTTTACCCTCGGTCTTGCACACGAACTCGCACCCTGCGGCATCGCCGTAAACAGCCTGTGGCCGAGGACCATTATCGCAACCGCTGCGGTCGAAAATCATTTCGGCCCCGAAATGCTCAAACGATGCCGTTACCCGGCCATTGTCGCCGATGCCGCACATACGATCTTGACACGGCTGAGCCGGGAATTCACCGGCCGGTTCTGCATCGACGAGGAGCTGCTGCGGGAAACTGGCATAAGGGATTTTTCGGGGTATGCGGTGGAGGCGGGAAAAAAGCCGATGCTTGATTTGTATATCGATCCGGAAACCGTTTAATTGATGGGAATCCTCATCTTCACGTAACTATTGCAGCACGGCGAGCAACATCGTATATTTTAGCTACAGCTTAAATCTACCGAGGTATTTTTCACCTCTGGTTAAATATGACGACCTATAAAGCACGCTCCATCACCACCGCCGTGCAGCACGACCTTCCACGTAAAATGGTATTCATTGCCGGTCCGCGTCAGGCCGGAAAGACGACATTTGCCCGCCGTCTCTGCACGATCGAGGGAAAAGACTATAAAAAATCCTATCTTAACTGGGACGTTGCGGCGCATCGTTCCATGATTATCCGTGAAGAGTTTCCCTCCGAAACCGACTTTCTTATCCTCGACGAAATTCATAAGTACCGCCGGTGGCGGCAGGTAGTGAAAGGGCTTTACGATGCCATGCCGGGCGAGCGGAAGATTCTTGTCACCGGCTCCGCTCGGCTCGATTACTATCGTCACGGCGGCGATTCGCTGCAGGGGCGTTACCGGTTCCACCGGCTGCTGCCTTTCTGCTGTAAAGAACTTGGCGATCCGAAGCGAAGTATTGCCGAGCAGTTGCTGCGTTTAGGCCCCTTCCCCGAGCCCTTTCTTTCCGGATCGGAAAAGGAGGCCCGCATCTGGAGCAGAGATTACCGTATACGGTTAGTTGAAGAGGACCTGCGGGGCCTCGAAAAAGTGATCGATACCGGCCTGATGGAAAAACTGGCAATGTTGCTTCCGGAGAGTGTCGGTTCACCGCTGTCGCTCAACGGTTTGAAGGAAGATCTGCAGGTGGCGCACCAGACGGTCTCACGCTGGGTCAAAGTGCTCGAAACCGTGTATATGATTTTCAGGATCTACCCCTTCACCGGCTCTTCGGCGCGATCGGTGAAGAAAAAGGCGAAGCATTATCATTTCGACTGGACAACCGTTACCGACCCCGGTGCACGGTTTGAAAATATGGTGGCGTTTCATCTTTTAGCATGGTGCTGGCGGCAGCAGGATGAGGAAGGCCGTAACATCGAATTGAGATATTACCGTGATATGGATCGCAGGGAGGTGGATTTCGTCATCACCGAAGACGAGCGTCCGATTCATTTCATAGATGTTAAAACATCCCACCGGGAGGTTTCGCCGTCGCTGCGGTACCTGTCGGGCCGTTTTCCGGGAACACCCGCGCGACAGGTGGCACTTGACTTTGACGATGACCGCGTCACCCGGGAAAGGATCAGAATCTGCGGTTGGAAATCGTTGTGGGAGTGGTGAACCTGCATACATATGCATGCTGAACTCCGTGTACTGCCGCACCTATTGTTTTTTTCTCTAAAGGCAAGCATTTTCCTTCAACAATGGAGAGAATGATGCAACAATCGAAAGATAACGGCCAGTCATGCTGGGAGGCCGTCTATCCTTCCAAATTCGCCCCGGTCCACGAAATCTTTAAAAATATCGGCCGCGGCAACAAGCTCTTCATCAGCACAGGCTGCGGCGAGCCGCAATATCTCGTCAATGCGCTTATCAGATACGTAGAATCCGATCCCAAGGCGTTCGCCGACGCCGAAATATTCCAGGTATGGACGCTCGGCGTCGCCGTCTACACCGAAGAGAAGTTCAACTATAATTTCAGACACAACTCCTTTTTCATCAGCAAGAAATCGAGGGATTCCGTCAATGCCGGGCTTGCGGATTACACACCGGTATTCCTCTCCCGCGTTCCCGACCTGCTGCGCCGCAGACAGATACGGTTCGATGCCGCCCTGATTCAGACCTCCCTTCCCGACAAAAACGGCAACGTCAGTCTGGGCATCAGCGTCGATATCTGCAAGGCTGCAATCGAGAATTCCGGACTTATCATCGTGCAGATGAACGCTGACATGCCCCGCGTTCACGGCGATACGTTCATCAACGTAAAGGACATCGATTACATCATCCGCCACGATGAACCGCTCCTCGAATATGCGCCTTCGGTACCCGGCGATATCGCCCGGCAAACAGGCCGCTATGTCTCGAAAATCGTCAATGACGGGGACACTATTCAGATCGGCTATGGAAGCCTTCCAAACGCCATTCTGGAAAATCTCAAAGACAAGAAGCACCTCGGCATCCACACCGAGCTCCTGACTGACGGTGTCGTCGACCTGATCAAACTCGGTGTTATCGACAATTCCCGTAAAACCATCGACCGCGGGAGGACCGTCGCTTCCTTCTGCATGGGCACGAAAAAGACCTACCACTACATCGACGATAATCCCGAAATGGAGTTCAGGACCATCGAATACACCAACGATCCGCTGGTCATCTCCCGCATCCACAATATGACGGCGATCAATTCCGCGCTGCAAATCGATCTTACCGGGCAGGCAAGCGTCGAATCGGTGGAGGGCAGGTTTTACAGCGGCATCGGCGGCAGCGCCGACTTCATGCGCGGCGCGCTTCTGGCGCCGGACGGCAAAACGATTCTCGCGATCGAATCCACCGCCAGAAACGGCGAAATTTCGCGAATCGTCCCGTCGCTTCCAAGCGGCACCGGTGTAACATTTAACAGGGGCGATATTTTCTATGTCGTCACCGAATACGGTTTTGCCTATCTTCATGGAAAAAACATCCGTGAACGCGCAATGGACCTCATCGCCATTGCCCATCCGAAATTCAGGGAGTGGCTTGTAAAAGAGGCCAAAAAGCTGAATCTGATTTACACCGATCAGGCATTCATTCCGGGAGTAAGCTCCGAATACCCGGAGTATCTCGAAGAGTACCGGCAGGTAAAAAATGGAAAAAGCCTTCTCTTCAGACCGGTCAGGATCAATGATGAAGGGCTGGTCAAAGAGTTCTTCTATTCACTCTCCGACCAGAGCCTTCACAAGCGCTTCATGTCTTCCCGAAAGGATATGCCGCACAAACTCCGGCAGAATTTCGTCATTATCGATTACACGAAAGAGCTGGTCGTTCTCGCCACGAACATAATTGACAAAAAGGAACATATTGTCGGCGTCGGCCAGTTTTCAATCGATGAAAGCAGCCTTTTTGCCGAGGTGGCATTTGCCGTGAGGGATGATTATCAGGGCTGTGGAGTCGGTTCGGAACTCCTTGCGTATCTTACCGTTCAGGCAAAGAAAAAAGGACTTCACGGATTTACCGCCGATGTACTGATGGAGAATCAGCCCATGCTGCGACTGTTCGAGAAGATGGGATTCGATATCCGCAAAACGCTTGATGACGGGGTATACAGTCTGGTGATGAAGTTCGAAAAGCAGAGTGCATAAAATCCACTATTGCAGGTTGTCCCCGAGAGATTGTATCGAATCCTGACGAAAGGGAAGTCGCCCCCTCTACATCCTCACCAGCATCGACGACCAGACGAAACCCGATCCGAATCCTACCATCAGCACAAGGTCTCCCGGTTTTATTCTCCCCTCTTTTCGCGCCTGATCGAGCGCGATGGGAAGACAGGCGGAGGCAATGTTTCCGAGTTTCTCGACATTGAGGAATATTTTATTGAGCGGGACCTTGCTCCGCTCGATGATCGCCTCGAGCATGCGCAGGTTCGGCTGGTGCGGCACGATCAGGTCGATACCGTCGTACCCTATGTTGTTCGCTTCGAATATTTCCTCAATACCCTCACACATTCGCGCCACGCCGTTCTCGAAAACTTCCTTCCCCATCATCCTGAAACAAACCCGTCCCTTGTCGATGTCGTCTTTGTCGACAAAGCCCATTTTTCCAAGGGCGGTTCCCGGTGCTGCAGTATAAAGCATCTTTGCCTTCGCCCCTTCCGCGTGGAGAAAGGTCGTCTTGATGCCGATGTCGGGATCGTCGGACGGCCCGACCACCACCGCTCCCGCGCCGTCGCCGAAGAGGATCGAAATATTGCGGCCGTCATAGGAGCCGTCGATCCGTTTCGATAGCACTTCGGAACAGACCACGAGTACATGACGGTACATTCCGGTGCGGACGAAGCTGTCGGCCATGGCCATTCCGTAAATGAGCCCGCAGCACTGCTCCCTTATGTCAAATGCGGGAATAGTGCCCACGCCGAGCTTCTCATGCAGAAAAAATGCGCACCCCGGGTCGTTATGGTCGGGGGTTATGGTGTTCATGATAATGCAGTCGATCCGGTCCATGGTCAGCCCCGCGTCGGCAACGGCGGCCTTGCCGGCAAGCACTCCCAAGTCGCTTGCGCCGACTTCCACCCCCGCATGACGCCGCTCACGCACGCCGGTGCGTGTTACGATGAACTCATCGCTGGTTTCGAACATTTTTTCGATGTCGAAATTGGTAACCACCTTTTCCGGAAGATAGTGTCCGGTCCCCAGTATCCGTGAAGTTGTCGGCATGTCAGGTATTCCTTTTCAGATTATGAGATAATGATCCGTGCATCAACGGCGACGACCCGATCCTCGAAGGTGACGATCGGATTGAGATCCATTTCCCGTATCATCGGCAGATCGGTCACCAGTTGCGATATACGTTGAATGATGGTAATAAGCTGTGCCTGATCGACCCCCTTGTGCCCCCGGTATCCCGCAAGAATGGGATAGGTCTTTACCGAACGAAGCATCGCTTCGGCCTCGGCAGCGGTCACCGGTGTAAGTTCGAAGGCGACGTCCTTGAGCAGTTCGACCAGCACGCCCCCTATCCCGAACATGATCATGTGCCCGAGGCTCCGTTCCTTCTTGGCGCCGATGATGATCTCCCTGCCGCCGGGCAGGTACTGCTGTACGAGGAATTGCAGATCTGGAGTCGTGATATTTTTTTTCATCGCAGCTATTGCCTTCCGCACCGCAGCGGCATCATTCAGATTGAGTGCGACGCCGCCCGCGTCGGTTTTATGAACGAGATCCGCCGCGTCCGCTTTAATGACAACCGGGAAACCGATCTTTTCCGCTTCGGCGGCCGCTTTATCGGCATCCCGCGCCATCCGGCAGGAAGCGACGGGAATGCCGTAGCTGCCGAGCAGGGCATACACATCGTCCGCGGCGAGCATTTTGCGGTCCGTATTCCGCGCCTGCTGGATTATCTCTGCGGCCCGTGCACGATCGACGTCACTAAAAACCGTCACCGCTGTTTTCGGACGGGATTTGAGCGCATTGTACCGGGTAAGCGCCGCAAGCGCTTTAGCCGCCATTTCGGGATAGTCGTAACAAGGTATGCCGCCCTCTTTCATATAGGCCGTTGTCCCGGTCCATTGCGGTTTGTCGGTCATGTAGTTGCAAACGATCGGTTTGATCCGTTTATTGCTCACTTCCGCCATCTCTTTCGCCACGCTTTCCGTATCCACAAACGGCGGCGTCACGAAATTGATATAGACGCTGTCGATTCCTGGTTCATCCATGAGCACGTCGAGCGCCGCACGGTAATGGGGCGCCGCCGCAGTCGCGAGCACATCCACCGGATTGCGGACAGACGCCTCGGGAAACAGCTTCTCTTTGAGCAAGGCAGTCGTTTTTTCGGAAAGCGGCGGAATCTCGAGCCCGGCGTCGCAGAGTTCGTCGGTCGCAATTACCGCCGGACCACCCGTATCGGTGATCATTCCGACCCTGTTCCCTTTCGGGATGGGTTGCGTGGCGAACGCCATCGCGGCCTGACACATTTCTTCAACATCCCGGAAGGCGAGGATGCCCGTCTTTTTAAAAATCAGCTCGGTCGACAACCCGACACCCGCAAGTCCGCCGGTATGCGATGCGGCCGCTTTCGCGCCTGCGGCGGTGCGGCCCGACCTCATGCCGAGGATCGGTTTTTTCGCGGCGACTTCACGGGCGGCATCCATGAAATCCCCCGGATCGGCAAACCCCTCGGCGTACAGTATGATCACCCGCGTCTTTTCGTCATCCCCGTAATACCGCAGAATCTCCGGGATTGATATATCGCAGGCGTTGCCGTTTGACGCGTAGAACCGCATGCCGACACCCAGATCGTGGATGGCCTGCATGTACAGGGCCCCCACCCCGCCGCTCTGGGCAACGATGGAGACATGCCCCTCTTCGGGGTAGGTAAAGGTAAAGTCGCAATAAGCCCGTAACTGCGGGTCTGTGTTGATGATACCCTGGCAGTTCGGCCCGAAAATCCTCAAACCGTACTGCCGCGCGCGTTGCAGCGTCTCGTTCTCTATTGCCAAGCCGGCATCGCCGATCTCCTTGAACCCGGCACTGTTGATGATGACGAATTTTATCCCTTTTTTCCCGCATTCATCGATCGCGTCGGGAGTAAATTTGGCCGGGATGCTGATATGGGCAAGATCGATATCCCCCGTCACGGCCCCTACCGACGGATAACATTTCAGGCCGCACACTTCGTCGGCCTTCGGGTTGATGGGATAAATGGGTCCTTTGTACGAGTATTTCAGGAGGTTTTTGGTGATGACGTTACCGATTGAGAGCGCCTTCTGGGAAGCGCCGATGACGGCAACGGAACGGGGATTGAAGAGTTTGTCGAGCATTATGTAAAGTCTCCGGGATTAATGATAGACGAAAACAGGCAAAAAGCTTCAATTAAATTATTGAAATATACGCTTTTTCGAAGGGGTGAGTCAAATCCGGAGGCGCAGCGGAAGAGTAAGAAGAAACACTGTGCACAACGCGGCTGTTTTCCGTCGAAAAACGATTTCAATTCTTCCCGATATGCGTTTTTCCCCAATTCCCGGCACTGATTGCGTCATTCAATTCGTCGTCGCAACACCGTCGCCACACCCGGGGGCTTCGATCCGGATTTACTCCATTGCCGGAAAGGAAGTGGCGGCGCAAGCAATCCGTCTTTCCGGTCCCGGCACCCATTCCGTAACCTGGAAAGGAACCGACGACAGCCGCCGCGGCATCGCGCCGGGAACGTATCTCTGCAGGCTGGTTATCAACGGGTTGGCGATAAAATAAGTTGCCGGAGGCAATTTACCCGACAGGGCGAAACGACCAACAGGAGTGAAGTTTTATTGCCTGTTAGTAGCTGTTTGCTCGACGACATACTCCTTCCATTTTTTTTGCGCGCTCTTCTTCTGCCCCATGGATGGGGCCTATCTTTTAAATCTATTAGGTACATCAAGCGTCCACATCTCTGCCTCGTTTCACCGTCATCCCATCCCGGTTATTGTCCTATCTTTAAGATAAGTTCCGCAATTTCACATCCCCAATAATTTCCCGGCGATTCCTCACCATACTCCGTAAATCCTGCTGAAATGTGATGCCCATCACATACTGTTCAACAGATTCGGATTATCTTTCTCGATACTGTTCATTTGAACAGTATGTTTCACCCAATAGTTCCGCGACCATCACATGCAGCACAAGAATTAGGAAATCTACAGGTGCCATCAACGGCCGTACTCCCCTGTATTGGTATAGTGTTATCTGAAAATCTGCTGCACAAACATCCGTCGGCCCTCCTTTACAACAAACAGATACACCCCTTTTGACATCGGGGGAAGAGCGATCGAGGGGGATGTTGATGCTGGCACCAGAACCCGGCCACCGATATCCAGCAGTGATGCGGTGGCGGTTCGATCACCTGAGGTCCAATCAATGCGATTGTTGGTGCAATGCAAACTGATGGTACGGTTTTTACGGGCACGAAGAGATGCAATTCCTGCATCCGCAGTTTTACTCATCTGAATATTATCAAGATATACCGGGAGTAGTGAACCACCTAGATTAATCTGGAATATTCCCGCATCAGTTGATGAATCGGGCACAACAGTAATGGTGTGGGTGGTTTTTTCAGACGTCAGGTAGCATAATGCACCTCCCTGAAAATGCCATGTTTCTGCAGTGGAGAGACCAACGAAAATTTCCCGTTCATCGGTTGACCATGCATCGAGGAGAATCGTATAGGTTGCTCCGCTATCAAGAGTAAGATCACTTTGTGATATCTGGATTCCCCAGTTTATTGTGTCAGTAGCGGCAATGGAAACCATACACTGTTCATCAGTAAATGAGGCAGTTGCCTCATTTCCATTTTTTGTGTCAACCCATGTAAACCATGATGTTTTACTTGTAAATCCTCCATTCAGAAGCATGTTGCTACCGGCATCAGAAGTGAACGTTGCGATAAGCGAAGAATTCTCATTTATCGTAAGGGTCAAAGGGTTGTCTGTTGCAGTAGACGCCCCGCTCCACCCTTTAAAGATCCATCCACCAGTAGGTACCGCGGTAAAGGTTACTACCGTCCCCTTCGCTACAAGTTGCGTAGCGGTGGACACATTTATTTTGCCGTTTCCCTGTACCGTGGTGAGCAGTAATGCTGAATCGGCATTTTGAGTTGCCGGCCGTGCGAGAAGCCTCCCATGAATCCATCTACCCGATTCAGAGAGGTCGGCATCGGTCCATACACCTTTGGTTGAAGCTGTTGGCACTAATTCGGAACATCCCTCATCGATGTTTGAAAGGGACCAGTTTGCCCATGAGATTCCATTAAAATCTGCCCAATCAAGCCAGGTCGCTGCTTCATCCAGATAGAGTGTCGAATCAGTCTTTCCACCAGATGCATCGGTGATACCGAATTCGGTTATAAAAACAGCCACATTGTTACTCATTGCAGTCTCTGCATTTTTCCGTAACGATGCGCCATGAGTTCCAGCATAAAAATGGAGAGTATACGCCACATTGGAGTCTGTTAAAGGTGCTTTTGATGCCGTTGCAGGGTCTGCAGACCAGTTTGGGGTTCCGACAACAATCAGGTTCGAGCTGTACTGACGGATCACGGGAATAATCGAATCTGCATAGTTGCGTATATCATCCCAGGTGTCATATCCGTTGTTACCGGTACCATTTTCGTTATCTGGCTCATTCCAAATTTCCCATATGATATTGGGGGTATTCTGGTAGGTGCGTGCCATTTCGGAAAAAAACTCTTTTGCCGCAGGAATGTGCTGGTTAGCATTATGATCATGCCAATCGACCAGAATATAGATGCCGTTTTCGATAGCTGCATCAACTACAGTTTTGGCATAGTTGATCTGTTGTTCTGGTTTTTTTAAATACCCACCGGGATATTCGACAGCAATTGCGGCTCTGACAAGTGATGCATTCCACCCTGTAGCAACCGTACGGATAACATCACTGTTATATAGTTTTTCACCTCCCCATATCGACCAGTATAGACTTGGACCGGCTACCTGTACCGGTTCATCACTAGTACCAACTATTTTTGACCCCTTCCTCCTGATAGCTCCATTTTGTGATACAGGAGATGCGAAAATGCTTGCTACCATACAACCCAACAACACCATGCAACTACATGACAACTTCATGATCTACTCCTTCATCATTGTATAAATATCCACAGCCCCGACTCATCCGCCCCTGCAATAGTTCCCAGAGGAACGTAACGGTTGTGATGGAGACAGCAATTCAATTGAGCTATTATAACTTCTGCAGTAGAAACGATACGCTCTGGGCAAACTTTGATGTCACTGTCACTCTTTAAACGTAAAGTTTCCAACTCAAAACGCTGTTTATGTTGTACTGTTTTCGCGTCTTGCATCACAATGCGGTACTACAAAACCACTGCTGCAGGCACAACGCGTACTGATAAAACTCTGTTACAAAGTACGCAATGTGGGTTATGAAAACTTATTTGAATTCTTTACATTATTTGTTTTTAACAAAACAAGGCCATTACAGGCTTATGTTAATTGTTTTGCAAAGGATTTACAGATAAAATGCGAAACAGAATAGCTGCTGTATACACATGGTTGTGTATATCCGGTAACAGGGGATTAATAAGTGGGAGTGTTACTGTTCACTGTCCGATGCAGTACCTCTAAACTGCCTGGGGGAGATACCTGTGGTCTCTTTGAAAATTCGATTAAAGTGTGTTACATTGTTATAGCCTACCTTTCCGGCAATCTCAACAACGTTACGATCGGTCTCTAGCAGGAGTCTTTTCGCTTCAGCGATCCGTATCGCATTAAGGTACTTCTTATAGCTGCAGCTTTTATTTTCACGAAGGAGCTGCGAAATTTTTGCGGGTAGCACACCTGCTTCACTTGCTACCCGATTAACGGTCAGATCAGGGTTTTTATACTCTTTTGCTATACAGGCAACAACTCTGTTGAGCTGCTCATCGGTACTGTTTTCTACCTCCAGTGGTTCATATGAGATAACCACCTTTTTCTCATTACGGTATATTGAGCTTTTATACATGAGAAATATAAGGATGTAGAGTATCACCCAGACTCCACACGCACCTGACCACAGCACGCCTCGCGAAAACATGTTTTTATGGAACGACAATTTATGCAGTGTAAAAGAGTAGGGAATATTTACCTGATTGGTATAGCCATTCTCCAGAATGATCTCGGCAACCTCTCTATAGGTCTCCTTTGGTAAAGAATCATCGGGTAATGAATTATGGACAAACCACCAGGTAGGTACGGCAAATGTTTTAAGCGGGGCGGTAAATTGTTCAAATTTATTCTGACACTTGAAAGCTTTAGAAAGAAACCGATACGTCAGGAGTTTTGACTCGTCGGTAAATCCCGGAATATTTGTGTAGATAAAAACATTCAGATCCTGTGGTATATTTGAGGTTATATCAATCGAGAAATTGTCATAGTTCGACAGGTTTCTGAACTGAGCACCTTTTTTAAGCTTCAGTTTTATCCCAGCATACGGGTATTGCTGCTTGTTCCTCAGGGTATATGCAATCGAAATTCCGGTCGAATCGATGGAAAACAGATCAAGCTGCGAATTACCGTCTGAGGCACGATCATCAAAAGCCTCGATATCAGTACTGCTTAGTCTGGGGAACACAATGAGGGTGCGATTATAGAGCGATAACAGAAATAAAAGGGAAAAGACAATCGGTGGAAGTAAATAGAGTTTTTTTGTGTGAATGTAGTGAACTGCGTCTACTAATTTTCTCATTGCATATCCTGATATTAATAGAATACAAGGGCTGAAGTTGTACTATGGGTTTATGGTGGTTGTATCGTTACAGGAGAAGATACTATCGTGACTCAGGTTTTCCTAAATGCTTTTTTACCCTATAAATTCCGCAGTTGAACGTGAGTGATATGTATAACAGCATGTTACAGATTGGATTATAAAAAGCGCAGGAGTGCCCGGGGAGGCACGTTGAGCATTTTTATAAACCAAGATGTGGTATGATGTTACGCAGAGTACCGCGGAGCAACTGTGGAATTTATAGGTTTTATAGTCACTATCCCCGCGCGAACGGGGGAAACGAGAGCGGAACGTTCGAACAGCAGACTCCCGATGTTCCGTTTGATATCGCGCACGTTCCAGTTGCACTTTATCGCCTGGAGTTCGTAGAACGTCCGTTTTAAGGGATCATCAACCTTTAAAAGCTCGACAAAATGGGAAAATGACAGTAACGACAGGATCTTTTCTATGGGATATTCGAACAGCACAGCCGCGTTGGTCCCGGATTCATCGGACGGTGCCTGATGAATCTTCGGCAACGCACGGCCCGATTTTCTTCCGGATTGTGCAGACACTGTCTGCATAATTTGTGGGTAACGGCGGTAAAATTGCTTGTAAATTTCAAGACTACGGTACGACACGCCGGGAATTCTCTTTCTGCTCAATTCATTGGAAAGCCTGACAATAAGCTTGTCACCATACCGCGCCCGGTCTATACCCTTCTGTTCATATTCGACGATGTAGGCGCCGATCATCCAGTTACGTAAGGTATAGGCGATGTTCACTCCTTGCGAAGCGCGTAAAAGAGTTGTTTCATTCGTAGAGTTGATTGCTCGGACAAGTTGGTTGAATTTCATCGGATTTCCTTAATTCGAATCATTCATCTATTTCCGCCGGATCGTCATCCTTATGCGGCCTCAACCCCCATCGGTCATAGATAAAAACTCTCGTACCTATTTTAAAGATAATTCCGGCGGGACATTCATCGATAATTTCCGGTTTTTCATCTTCCGCGATACCTCCAGCCCAATGTCCGGGAATGGTGAGAAAGCGAAAAGTTACGCCGAACGGCGACGGTATCTCGCGTCCGAAATCAACGATCCGGTCTCCACCGCCGAGGCGTGTGGTGATTTTTGACGAGATGTCGCCGAAAGTGTATTCCCCGAACTCTTTGTCCCATTTGACAAGGTTAATTGCGGCGGTTTGCCCTTGTGCGTGAATGATGCCTTCGATATAGTTGGAATGCCGTTGCCATGCATCTTTCTGTCGCCGATCCCATGCGGAATCCGCGATAATCCGCTGCAGACATTCTTTATGCATTGCCGTTTCAACAAGGTGGCGGTTCATTGCAGGGATGTCGATTGTCGGGTGTGTTTCAAGAAGCCGCCAGGTCGCTTCAAGGATGCGTAAATCCGGGTAAACCGTTCCTATTCCGTGCGGACCGCGCGCTTCTCCGTTCGAGTGAATATGAACAGATACATCACGATTTTCGGGTACAAGGACAATTACCTTCGGAATTCGGTAATCATGCGGCCGTTCTTTCTGTTTGCGATTCCGGTGCCGATGCAACCTGCCGATTCGCTGGAGAAGGACATCGATGGGGCATAAATCGGTAATCAAGAAATCGGCATCAAGATCGAGGCTCTGCTGTACTGTCTGCGTTGCAACGACTACACTGCCCCCAGCAGGCCTTGTTTTCCCATAAGCATCTTCCAGTGCCTTGTCGAGCGCTATGCGGTCTTCCTTTGAAAAACGGGAGTGGTGCGGAGCCGGTACGCCGTCGCGCGCAGGTGAGCATGCGAAACCGTGAGCGACGAAAACAACACCTGATCGACCGTTCCGACGATAATGCAACCGGCGAGGTATCGTTTCGGGTGTTCGGCGGCCCAGCCCCGGTAACGGAACCGTTCCTTGTCATCGTCATTCCACAGAACTTCGAACGGCGCAAGACGCAACCCTGTGGTATCATCGGTCCGCAGATAACCGGGCACTGCCAATATAACCGGTGGCGCGTTTCCACCGAAAGTTGATCTGATATACTGCAAGATGCGGGCATGAATCTGTGTCGCTGCGGTCCTTGTAGGCAGGGCGAAATACATTCCGTCAACTTTTCGTGCATGGAACAGACGCAGAAAGTAACGGAATGCGGCTTCGGTTTTACCCGAGCCTGTTTCAGCTTCAATAATAGTGATGGAACCGTTGAGGGGCATTTCGAGAGACTCGATCGCAATCTGTACCCCGCGCGGAGTGAATTGAGGGCCGAAAACGCCGGAGAATGTAATAAGTTCCGGTCCGAGTGCATCGATAGCCGGCCTGGGATTGAGAAAAAGTCGATCGCAAATTTGCCGTGCTCGTTCGCAAGAAAAAATGAACCGGTCGGGATCGCCTTCATTCGAAAATGGGAAAAAATCCTCATCGGATGCCAGCCAGTCGGCCAGCATCACAAGCCCGGAAAAAGCGTGCTGAAGTTGCGGCAGTGCGGGAAGACGCGGGCAGCCTTCATTTACATATGCTACTGGAAATCGTGACTTCGTCAAATTCATCAAACGGCCGGTTCCTTCAATGGGGTCGAGGTTCCGATACGGCCGCCAGAGGGCCGGATTTGCATTTCCCCCTCTGCATGAAACCGGTCTACCGTGATGACAGAGGGCCGCGATTAACAATCGACATGCGGAATCATCATCAGCCCACCCGGTCATTTCCGGTAATCCTATCGCGCCGAAAAGACTGCGTTGCTCGTTACAGTCGCAGTCAAAAAGCCATACGGTTTGTGAAACATGGCCTTCAATGAACGCCGGTTTGATCAACGCCTTGTTCTGGAACCCCACATTGAATTTACCTATATCATGCAAGGCCGCAAGAACGCATAACCTAGTCTGTTGAATAGTTTCGAGGTCTTCCATGCCTCCGCATGCGGCAATTCTTCTCCGGATTACCGGCTGCTCAAGGAGCACCATCGTGCATGCCGCCACATCGGCGCAGTGGTCGATTAACGGGTGCCAGTCGGTAACGATGCCGTCTTTATCTTTTGACAACTTTCCCCAAAAATCAGTCGGTTGACCTTTCACTCGAGGTCGTCCCCCTACCCCTGCATCGGATATTAAAATATCACTGCCCGCCGACAGTGCCACACGATCTGGTTCTCACAGCCTACAGCCTATAGCCCACTGTCTCCCTACTCCCAACTCCCAATTACCTACCCCCCTTTACAATTCCCCTCCCGGCCGCAAACGCCTTCAGGTTGCTCTCCACCACCTTCTCCCCTTTACGCTCGAACGTTTCCCGGATGACCCTTTCGAAGGTGGCAACCGCAAGCGCGGGAATGAACGCCGAAGCGATACCGATGAGCACAATGTTCGCCGCGTAGGCTGGCCCGGCGGTCTGTGCGATCTTTTTCGCATTGACGGCGATGTGGCCGGAGATTTTACCTAGCTGCTCCTCAATAAATTGTGATTCGGGATAATCGGGGATATTGACCACCGGATCAAGCGACGTAATGTACCTGCCGTTTTCCGCAAGCAGCGACAGACACCGCAGCCCCTCGATCGGTTCCATGCTGATGATGCAGTCGGCCGTTCCCGAAGGAACCAGGTCGCTCTCGATGACCCGGTCGCTGATGCGCACCTGGGCCTGGACCGCGCCGCCGCGCTGCGCCATGCCGTGGACTTCCGACTGCCGGACATTAAAGCCGTCGCACATCGCGCACCGGGAAAGAATCGTCGCCGACGAGACCACACCCTGACCGCCCACGCCCGCAAGGATAATGTCGTAGTTCATGATGCCGCTTTACCTTTCGATGATTTCTTCAGATGCTGGATGCACCCCCTGCGGGCGATGATCACCGAGAAGCCTTCGTAGTTCAGCTCCTTTCGCAGCAGCACAACATTCTTCTCATGATTCGCCGGCAGGGGAATGATGGTATGAAGGTGCTTCGGACCGACTCCCGCGCCCCTGATGATGGAGACCAACTGCTCGGAACCCATGATGGTATCCTGCCCGCCGGTCATGGCGGTCGTGCCGTTGTCGAGAATGAGCAGGAGCATATTGACATTTGACGTCACCGCGTCGACCAGGCCGGTCAGCCCGGAGTGTAAAAACGTGCTGTCGCCGATGGTCGCGATCACCGGGTGATATCCCGCCTCGGCCGCCCCTTTCGCCATGCCGATCGACGCCCCCATGCAGCTGGCGCTGTCGATGATCTCGTACGGCGGGATCGCCCCGAGGGTATAGCAGCCGATATCGGAGGTGATGATGGTACCCTTATATTCATTGACGATCTCCCGCAGAACGGCAAACGTGTCGTGATGGGGGCACCCTTTGCAGAGTTGCGGCGGACGGGAGGGAAGTTTGTCAATGACGATGCCGAGACCATGAGCAACGGACAGGTTCAGCGCTCTGGCGACACTATCCGGATTCAGCTCGCCTTCGTACGGGAGAAACCCGTCCATCTTCCCCTGAATCGGGATGGGATCGCGGATGACGCTTCGCAGTTTCTCCTCCACGAAGGGATACCCCTCCTCGATAACGACGATCCGTTCGACCCGGCCGGCAAGCCGCCTGATCTTTTCGATTGGGATCGGATAGACGCCGATGTGCAGATGCGACGGCTGTGACGGCAGCGCGGCCGCGACCTCGCAATAATAATTGCCCCCCAGGCCGGTCGTGATCACCCCATACTCCCGGAAATCCTCCTTGATTTCCAGCGTGTTCCAGGCTGATTGTTCGCTGTATTCCAGAAGCCTTGGTTGACACTCCAGCAGTGCATGGTAATTCGGCTTCGCGCACGCGGGAATGCACATCCAGTCGCTGATGACATGCGCACGGTTGAGCGCGTTCTGCGCTCTCGGCTGACGGGTCCGGATGATCGACCGGGAGTGTGCAAGTCGTGTTACCAGCCGCACCACAACGGGAATATTGAATTTTTCCGAAACGTCGAAAGCCTCGCGGGTCATTTCATAAGCTTCCTGATGGTTCCTCGGTTCAAAGCAGGCGGTCTTGGCAAAATCAGCCGGATACCGCGTGTCCTGTTCGTTCTGTGAGGAGTGCATGCCCGGATCGTCGGCAACGGCCGCAACCAGCCCGCCGTTTATCTTCTGCAGCGCCGAATTGGCAAAAGCATCAAAGGCGACATTCAGTCCGACATGCTTCATGGTCACCAGGGCCCTCCTGCCTGCATACGAAACCCCCATGGCCCCTTCGTAGGAGGTCTTCTCGTTCGCGCACCATTTTGCGACGATCCCGTAGTTCCTGGCATGTTTCTGCAGAAATTCCATTATTTCCGTGGAAGGGGTTCCGGGGTACCCGTAGGCCACCGACATTCCTGCATCAATCGCACCCATTGCACAGGCTTCGTCACCGAGCAACAACAGCCGATCCATTGAACGACTCCTTTGGAAAACAGGCAACCATGACGTATCAATATGTATTTTGCTAAAATAGCAGATCGCCGATGATAAAACATCAACCTTGAGAAAAGATAACCGTTTATCGGGAAGTAGTGAGATGAGTACAATCGATTCCGCATGGGAAGAACGGACTGAAGCAATCCTTCAACGGGCCTGGAACGATCATCGGAGCATGCTCTATGAACATGAAATTTACGAAATCCTCGACAGTCTTGACATCCGCGTCCCGGTCCATCTGGTGATCCGTGAGGTGTCCGATATCACCAATAAGGCGATCAGACTCTTCAGCAGCGACCGGATCGTCCTCAAGATCATTTCCAGGGATGTCCCGCATAAATCGAAGGTCGGCGGGGTCAGGGTGGTTCATAAGGATGCGGAGTTCATCCGTTTTTCATGTACACGCATGATCGACCATATCAGGGAACCCGGCATTGCAATCGAAGGTATCCTGCTTGTCGAATATATCGATTATTCGCAGGACCTCGGCAATGAAATCCTGCTCGGCTTCAGGGAGAGCAGCGCCTTCGGGCCGGTGATTTCATTCAGCAAGGGAGGGAGCGATGCGGTCCATTTTGCCGAGAATTTCTCGCCGCCGAATCTGATATTGCCTCCAATCGACCGTCTATGGGCGACGGCACTGCAGCAATCGACAAAAATCTATTCGAAATACGTGAAAAACGACCGTACCGGCTATATCAACAGTATCGTCGACACTGAAATCAAGTTCAGCCGGCTGGCGACCCGGTTTTCGAGCTTCTTTCCGTCCCGGTCAAAATTCACCTTTACCGAATTCGAGGTCAACCCCTTCGTCTTCACGCCGGATCAGGATTTCATCGCGCTTGACGGACTGGCCTCCTTTGCCGAGAAAGACCGCTCGATCAATCAGCAGGCCGCCCCCGTGGATTCACTCGACCGCCTTTTCAAACCTGACGGCATCGCCGTTATCGGCGTCAGCGAGACCGGCAACGCGAAACCGGCGAACATCATCCTGAAGAACCTGATGAAGCTTGGTCATAACAACGCTTTCGGCGTCAACAACAAAGGCGGCGTTATCACCCTCGAAGGACGAAAGATTCCGCTCTATAAAAGTATCATCGACATCGATTGCCGCATCGACCTCGCGGTCATCTGCGTCCCGGCACAGGCAACGCTCCCGGTGGTTGAAGCATGCGCGCAAAAAGGCGTCGGGGCGATCATCCTGATCCCGGGCGGGTTCAGCGAAGTGACGAAAGACCGGAGCATCGAAGAAGAGATCCTCGCCGTCGCGAAAAAGCACCATATCCGCATCATCGGACCGAACTGTCTCGGCATCGTCTATTCCGGCAGTGAAAACCGCTGCGGAATCAATACCTTCTTCATCTCCGAAGACAAATTCAGGATCAACATGGACAACGAACAGAATGTCGCCGTCATCAGCCAGAGCGGAGCGGTAGGGATAACGGAGATCTACAACCTGCGCAATGCCATTTCGCCCAAAGTGATCGTCAGCTACGGCAACCAGATCGACGTCGATCCGGCCGACCTGATCCGCTACCTTGACGCCGACGACTCCATCGACGTGATCGGGCTCTACATCGAAGGGTTCAAACCCGGCGCGGGAAGGCTTTTCTTCAACGCCGTCACAGAAAGCAAAAAACCGATCGTGGTTTACAAAGCGGGCCGCACCGTCGAGGGCCGAAAGGCGACGGAGTCCCATACCGCAAGCATCGCCGGCGAATACGACGTGGCGAAGGCGGCCATCAAACAGGCGGGCGGCATCGTCGCTGAAACCATCACCGATCACGGCGATTACATTAAAACCTTCGCCCTGCTCAACGATTTCAAGGTCACCGGCGACAACATCGCCATCATCGCCAATGCAGGTTACGAAAAGACCTATGCAGCGGACCATATCGGCAATCTCCATATCGCCGCCCTGTCCGAAGCCACCCGGAAAAAACTGCGCGACTTCCTCCCCTCGTATGTAACGATCGACCCCCTTCTCGACCTCACCCCCAGCGTCACGGATGATCAATACCGCCAATCCATCGAACTCATGCTCGCCGCCCCCGAAGTTGACGCACTCTGCATCTCTATTGTCCCGCAGGCGGAGATCATCCATACAACCGACCGTGAAATCGATAATTTCCATGACAACATCGCTGCACAAACCGTTACTATCGTCCAGAAATACAAAAAACCGGTCGTCATCTCCATCAACGTCGTGCTCGGGACCGATGCCGTTTACAATAAATTCTGCGAAGTCCTCGACCGCGGCGGCGTTCCCACCTTTTTGACAGCCGGCAGCGCCATGGCATGCCTGAATGCATTCATCCGCCACCGGCAGATCAAGGAGAAGCAGCTGCTGAGCGAGAGGCTGAAGTAAGGGTGGGATGGTGGAGTGATGGAAGAAAATCGAAATCGGTAACGAGTTGCCAGTTTGATGCATTCGTAGAGACGCAGGGCGGCTGTACGTCTTCAAGGTCCAAAGGGCCGGGCAACCGATGCACCGGATCATTTTCCAAGGGCTGAAGGCCCGGGATAACAACAGACGGAATTGCCGGTCCGTCCGTGGCAAGGATTGGGTTGTCCGTGTCGTTGATAGCGATGGGGCGGGAAAATCCCGCCCCTACTTCTGTCTCCTGACTACTTCTCCCCTCCCGCCTTCTTCTCCTGCACGATCAGATCCACGCGGCGGTTTTTAGCCCTACCTTCGTTGGTCTCGTTGTCGGAGACCGGACGGGAGAAACCGTATCCGATAGCGGTCAACCGCGACGGCGTGACCCCCTGCTCGATGAGAAAATTCATGACGTTTTCCGCCCGTTTTTCCGAGAGGGTCTGGTTGTAGTCTTCGGTTCCGACATTGTCGGTATGTCCCTCAACGATCACCCGGGAGTTTTTAAACACGAGAAGGATGCCCGCGATTTTCGCCAGGCTTGTTTTCAGGTCTGCGGTGAGGTTCGCTTTCCCGGTTTCGAAGAGAATATCCGACATGGATATGATCGTCCCGCGTGCGTCATTGGTCACCTGAATGAACGAGCTCTGAAGCTCCTTGAATTTCTTGTCCGCCTCTTCCTGCATCGCCTTGAGGTCGGATTTGAGCTTGTTCGCCATTTCACTTGCCTTGCTCCGTTCGAGCTCGTTGATCTTTTCGTGGATGGATTTTATCTCTTCGAGCGCGGCAATCCGTTTTTCGAGGAGCGCACGGAGATCGCGGTCGTAGTTGCCCCGGATAAGCTGGGTGACTGCGCCGATGGTGGTCAACGAACAGGCGCTGAAGAGTTCCTTGGCGATGGGTTTATTCGGACTTTTCGCGATGATCGGCTTTGCCCGTGCGATAGCGCTGCGCGCCTTTCCGCAGAGATCGGGAACGGCGTCATCCGATGCGGAATAGAAATCCTTCATTGCCTCGTCAAGGACGGTGGAAAGCGCATCGACCGTCGCCGCCTTGCCGATCTTTGACATATAAGAGGGCAGCGGCTGCTCCGACGGTTCCCAGGGGGATTTTTCGGCGGAGGCCATGAAGACCGTCGGAACAAACAGCAGCAGCGTCAGTGGTAGTGTTATGGTTCTCATTTTTGCTCCATCGTTTTGAGTTCTTTAAGCACCTGGTTGTAGGCGGAAACGTCTTCGCGTGTTTTTGAAAGCGCCCGTTCCTGTTGTGCGATCTCCTTCTCCTTCCGGAGGATCGCAGCCTTCGACAGTGCAACCCGGTAATAGACGATTGCGCGATCGAGCAGCGGGTACGCCGCTTCGTTCTTCTTTTTCTGCGCGAGAACCGAACCCTGGTTGTAAAGGGAATCGGCGGTTTTCAGTTCAGCCGCGGTCAGTTTCCGCTGTGCGCAAAGTTCTTTGAGGTCCGTTGCTTCGGACAGCGCCGCCGGAGCAATGAACGGGAACTGTGCCGCGCATGACACTAGTACAAGCAGCAGCAATGACATCACAACAACAACCCCTGTTTGTCGCTTCATGAATGCACCCTCCTGTGGTTATGGTGAGGAACTCGGGAACGAACATGTTTGTAACAAAATAGTTCGTATGATTTTTCAGATCAAGTGCTTCACGGCATATTCACTGCCCGTCGGACGGATGACGCCTGTCTCACGGTGCCTTATGGAGGTCATTGCATAATGACGGCCCGGAAATCATTTTTATTTTTTATCAATTTTCCCCACCCCGAAAACGTCTCGAAATGAGCGGCTTCGGGAGGAAAATACTGCGGTGAAATGCGTAATTGACGCGCTACGGCCTTTTTGAACTTGCCATAACCTTCTTATCACTCAATAAGATACACCCATATTTCACTATCGTTCACCTGATCCCGGAAAAAAATTTTTTTTGAGAAAAAATCAACTATATTTCTTTTGCAAAAACAGCGCCGATTACTCATTTTTATATGCGTTATGTATTATGAAGAAATCTTGAGGAGGTTTGAATGAAGGGAAGATTGAAAACTGCTTCATTATGCTGTATAGCGGCCTTATCGGCCAGCTTCGGAGAGTTGCTGCAGGCTGAGAGTAATGCGTTTTCCTTTCCTCCGATTACCGGCGTTACGGTTAAAAATGTTCCGCCGCGACAGATTTTTTTTAAGCACTCCGGCCTGCATCCCAACAGCCGTGCGATAACCTTCTCTTGGGCTTTTCCGGGCAGTCCGGGTGAGAAAACCGGAACCATCACCATTTATTCCCTTCTCGGAAAGGTGGTCGCAAAAATTCCGGTGAGGAAAAAAACCGGAACAGCAACCTGGCAGCTCGCTTCCACACAGTGCAGGAACGGACTTTTTATCGCACACCTCTCCTACAACGGCAATGTCAGAAACCTCAAAATGATGCTCTGGAATTGAGGGGGCGACCATGAACGGATTAATGATTTCAGCAATAACCGCCGCTCTTTTCATATCCACAACAGGAGAGGCGGCACGCATCTCCGATGTAACGGTCGATTTCGTCAAAGGCTACGCTAAATGCCTCGAACAGAACGGTGATACCGGCTATTACTACATGGGCCGTGTGACGTACCATCTTCTTGCGGAAGGTATGGATTCGATCATTGTCGATTTCAAGGTTGCCCGAAAGGGTACCGAAGACACACTCCCTATTTATCAATTAACGGGAGATATCGGACCGGTCAAACAGAAAAATGCCGGCGATACGCTTAAAACCGCCTTCTTCAGAACCGGTGTGACAAAGGATTTTTCGGGTGAATTCGTGGGGGTTGTCTCCGCCGGCGCCGGGATGAGCCGGATGTGGCGCATGGCGGATTCGCTGGGCAGACTCATGTCTCTCGACCAGCGTCAGTGGAGCCTGTATACTAATATGAGCCTCGATAAAGTCTATCATTTCTTCGGTCAGGATACCTATCAACTCCCCGACGGCACCCCCATCGTCGGATGGCGATGCGCCGACGGGCCGCACGGCACGCGCTATCCGCTTGGTCCGTCAAAGAACGACTTTGACATTTACGGATCGGGCGATACGGCAACACTCTTTCCTACCGAGGCGGCGCTCGGTTGTTCGTGGGACACCGATCTTACCTATCGTGTGGGAAAGGCAATCGGCAAGGAGGCCCGTGCGCTCGGCGTATACTGTATTCTTGGGCCGATGTGCGACCTGGTCATAAATCCACGGTGGGGACGCGCATTCGAAACCATGGGAGAGGACCCCTATCTAACCGGGAAAATGGTGGCAAGCCAGGTGCAGGGATTGCAAAGTGTTAAGGTGATTGCCTGTCCGAAACATTTTACGCCGTATGTTACCGAAGCTTCGCGCATGTCAAATCGCATCATCGTCGAAGAACGCGCGCTCAGGGAACTCTTCTGCGAACCCTTCAGGATGGCACTGCAGGAGGGTGGTGCGCGCGCGATCATGACGTGTTACCATCGTGTACGTGTCCCCGGATTCACCATCGACGATGCAAATCTTATCAATAAATCATGCGAACGTGCGGGCTCAAACCGCCATACCATTAACACCATTCTTCGTAACGACTGGGGCTTCGACGGTATCGTCATGACCGACTGGGACGGAGCGGCCGGTGTCGATGAAGCCTATTCGTACGAAACCGACTACGATATGAGCATGCCGCAGGGCGGCGGCGGATTCATTCAAATAGCCAACAATATCAGGTCCAATTTATGGAAAGAAGAGCCGCTCAACCGTAAGGTCATGCATATCATGTACGGCAAACTCTGGGCCTGGGACGGCAAATTATTGACATCCGAAGAACAGATAATAACTTTTCCGCGAAACACCATTCTCTGCCAGGAGCATAAGGATCTCTCGCTCGATGCGGCACGTCGCAGCATAACGCTGGTTAAAAACGATGCCGTTGACGGAAAACCCGTGCTTCCCCTCGATAAGAATGCGACGCTGAAAATCGCCGTCGTCGGACCCTATGCCAATCTGGCGCGCCCGGGCGGCGGAGGCAGCAGTGTTGTTACCCCCGATAAAATCGTCACACTCCTGCAGGGCATGCGGGACTATGCCGCACAGCATACCACCATCACGATTACCGAAGATTACAATGATGCCGATATAGCCGTCGTCTGCGTTGGCGTCGACAAAGAATCCGAAGATTATGACCGCCCCTCAATGATCCTTCCGTCAAACCCGATCAATCAGAATGAACTCGTCGGGTCGGTTATGGCAAAAGTAAAACAGACCGTCGTCGTTTATACCGGAGGCAGTGCATCGGTCGCCGGAAAATGGTCGGATGCACCGGCGATCATCGTCGCGTTCTATCCGGGACGCGAACAGGGTACGGCAATGGCGGAAGCCATTTTCGGCGATATCAATCCGGGAGGTCATCTGAACGTCACCTTCCCGAAAACCGTCTCCGACCTGCCGGTCTACGATCAAACGGACCACGAATTGACACTTGCATCATCGGACTCCGCCCACGGCTACTTTTACTTCGAGAAAACAGGTAAAACGCCGTTATTCTGGTTCGGTCACGGATTGAGTTACACCTCCTTCACGTTCGACAACATCCGTCTGGTCGGTTCCTCGGCCATTGCCGCCGGTGACCGAATCGATGTCGTCGTGACCGTCACCAATACGGGTGATATCGCCGGCGACGAAGTGGTCCAGCTCTACGTAAAACCGAAGTCCGGATCGATTCCTCGACGTGTAAAAGACCTTCGCGGTTTTACCAGGGTGACCCTGGCGGCGAAGCAAACAAAGGAGGTTCCTTTCACCCTCGGCCCACGGGATTTCTCCGTTTACACACCCGATAAGGCGACCAAAACGGGAAAATGGGAAGTGGTCCCCGGCGAGTACGAACTTATTGCGGGATCTACATCCGACCCTGCGGTTCTCACCGGTAAGGATGAAACGAGCGCGATAATTGCCCTTACGGTAAATTGAAAGATATTAATTGCCATCGTACAGTGATCCATTTTCGGGAGTATTTTATGAAAAACAGCATGCTTTCCTTTAGTATCGCACTAACCGGAGCGCTGTTGTTCGCCCGGGCTGCAGATGTTGCCGATGAACGAAATATTGTCGTATCACCAAAGGGTTACGGTGCCGTTGAAATCGGCCAGATCGGCCATGGTCATTACAAACAGGGTGATGCCATATACAACCAGTCAATCAGCCACATCTGGCAACAACGCGCATTGGCTAATATAGGGTTTGACGTTAAATATCGTGAGATCCTTACCATCGAGATCATCGGGGAAGGAATGATGGCATTTTCAACGCCGCAATTGGGCTTGGAACCGACGACCCTGCAGCCGCGTCACTTTTTCTATATTAAAAGTTCAAATGCGAAGATTTCCCTCGGCAAACCTTCCTTTCTGTCGGGAGAAATTCAGGTGGGGTATTTCCCTTACAAATACAACAGTGACGTACGTAACCTCGGAGAATACCTGTTCAGGAGTAACCCCTATCCTCTAGTGGTGTATGCCGACTTCGACTACCCGCAGGCCAATCTTCTGGGACTGCGTTTGAACTTTCAGGGTTTCGATAAACTCTTCTCCGACGACTTGCTGCTTCACAGTGAGCTGATAACGCTTCCCTCACAGAACTGGTCGATATCGGATATCGCCGAAGTCAATCTTTTCAAGGTGGGAACGATCGGTCTCGGCGCCAGCCTCCACCATTTTCTGAATGTGTATCAGGGCAAATACATGCCCACCACCTTCGAGGAATATTATTACCCTGAAAACCTCTCGGAGGATGAACAAAAAGCTTACAGCGACACTGTGCTGAATAATCACAAGGCGATAAAACTGATGGGGCGCGCTTCGCTTGACCTTAAACAACTCATTTCGGTCGTATTTATGGGCGGTAACCCCCTTCCCCTTTTCAACCGAAACGATTTGCGTATCTACGGAGAAATAGATATGCTCGGCCTGGATACCTTTCCCGTTTACTACACCGACCGGGCCAACCAGATGATATATTCATTCGGCGTTAACCTTCCCGGTCTTTTCGTGCTGGATTTTCTCAACGTCGAGTTCGAATATTGCAAAAACAGGACTGAATTTTCAGATGAGAGATTTTTCGGCGACCAGCGTCCTATGTGGGAACCGCCAAGAAAATTCATTGACGAGCAGGGCGATACGGTCAGCCGTGCACCGTGGCGATGGTCGGTCTATTGCAAAAAATCATTTTTCAAAGATCACCTCAGTCTGGTTGCCCAGTTCGCACGCGACCATAAAAAAATCAATTTCTATTATTTTCAGCGGAAATGGATGTCCTTCCGCGAAACCCTCCCCACCAAGGAAGACTGGTGGTGGACCTTTAAGACCGAATTCAAATTCTAAACCGCCGTCCCTGCGGGTAAACCCACCGGTCGCGCACCGACGGCGGCAACCGGCGTATTCGATGCCGCCACGCTCGATGTCGACCGCCTGACCACAAGCGTGCCGTCCACTTCGATACACCCTCCATGGCGTGCGGGTTTGATCGTATGTGAGGCGACAATAAAGCGGAGCATCATGGTGATTATCCCGTGATTGTTGAAATCGTATGAAGTCAATTGGTACTCCATCGCGTCGAGGGTATTGTCGAAAGAGATGACCGAGAGGTCGTCGGGAATGCGCACCTTATGCTCCTTGAGAAAATCAATGGCGATTGTCGCCGCGAAATCGTTCGCCATCACCCATGCGGTGATTGTCCGGTTGTCGAGAGCCTTTTCGAAGAGCGGTTTCATCTTTTCATAAATTTCACCGCTGGCGCAGTTCCACTCGGTGATATACTTGGCAATACTGTACCCGAGGTTCCCGAACCGTTTGAAGAATTCGGCATGGGCCTCTTTTTTCCATTCGGCATACTGGTTGATGAGTGAGCGGATGTCCTCATCATGTTCCTGGTTTTTCAGATAGTCCCACTGATAAGCATACCCGTTCTGTACAAAAGGGATAACCCCGCGCGGGAATCCTGCGCGGTCGAACATTTCGGTGATCGTATCGAGACGTCGCTGCGACCAGAGCGCCCGGTGAAAAGGCGAGAAGAAGGCAATCCGCCGGTGTCCTCTGCCGAGCAGATACTGGGCGACCCTTTTCGCAGGAAGCATCGACGCCGTGGTGGTGAAAAACTGCACCAGACGGCTCCCCTGCGCACAGCGGGGAACCTTCCAGCCGCCGACGACATCAAGGACGGCAACATTCCGGCGCATTCCTACCAATCGTTCCAGCACCTCTTCAGGAGCGCTGTCGAGATTGGCGACAATGAATATATACCCGAGGATCGTCCGGTCGTTCAGATCATAATCGGTCTTTGAAGCCGTATGGACAAACCGCAGCCGGTCGTGACTCCTGAAATAAACGATCACATCGAGCTGAATATTCATTCTGATGCATTCGGATTCAAGGGCGCGGAAATAACTTTTATCCTGATGATCGACCCATATTTTCCCGTCTTCCCAGCCGCATGCGATTGCGACGATGCGTGCATGCCCGGTACTGCCGGTGAGCAAAGGAATATAATACCCGTTGGTATGCGGCTCGACGATCTCTTCATTGATCAGCGATGCAAGCGCTTTTTTCAAGGTCGCGAACGAAACGCCGTAGGATTGCTGCAACTCCTTGCATGAAGGCAGCTTTTCACCCCCCGTATACCTCCCTGAAACGATATCCCGGTAAAGTTTTTCCGCAATATGCCGCCAGGAACCTGTCGTTCCTTTCGAAAAGGTCGTTTCAGATGCTGACGCGCTCTCCCTTCTGCCTGATGACCAGCATTGATTATCAGTTTTAATCCGGCGGTTGCCCTTATTATCAACGACAATGCCTTGCTCCTGCTGTAATCGTTGCAGCGCTTTCCACATTGTGACAAAAGAGACGCCGGCCGACCGGGCCAGGGATCTGATTGGAGGCAAAGATATGTTGTTTTCTTTCTGCATCGCTAAAGTGGCGAGATATGTGCACGCCCGAGCAATTCCAGGTTTTGTCTTTTCCATCACGCAGCTTCCCTTCCGATATAAAAATATATCATGCCCTGAAATCCCATTAATTAATAGATGTTGAACGTGTAAAAAAATTTTCATATTTTGCATATACCTCACTATAGGTGCGTTAACATCAGTGGTGTGGTATGGAAATAATAACCTTAAAACAGGAACAGTACGTGCTATGAGCATTGACGGTTATCTGCTGGGATATGACATCGGAAGTTCATCTGTCAAGGCCACCGTGATTGAAGCTTCGACCGGACGTGTGGTTGCATCGGCAACGTCGCCCGACAATGTCGAACTGGAAATTATCGCGGAAAAACCCGGGTGGGCAGAACAGCATCCCGACACGTGGTGGAAACATGTACAGAAAGCGACGGAGAAGATTCGTGCCTCATCTTCTGTCAATCTACACGACGTAAAAGCGATCGGCATTTCCTACCAGATGCACGGTCTCGTGATGCTCGATAAACTGTTCCAGCCGCTGGCGCCGTCAATTATCTGGTGCGACAGCAGGGCGGTACCGGTCGGCCAGAAAGCGCTGAAGGAAATCGGCCAAAAAAAGTGCCTGAGTCGCCTGCTCAACCCTCCCGGTAATTTCACCGCCTCAAAACTCAAATGGGTAGCGGAAAATCGTAAAACGCTGTACCGCTCGGTCTATCGATTCATGCTCCCCGGCGACTATATCGCCCTAAAATTAACCGGCGAGGCAACCACTACCGCATCCGGGCTTTCCGAAGGCATATTGTGGGATTTCAAGGCCGGAAAACGGGCTGATTTTCTCCTTGACCATTACGGCATTAATCCCGACTCTGTTCCGCCACTGGTGCCGACGTTCGGTGTTCAGGGCACCATCACCGCCGAAGCGGCCTCGCTTCTGGGGATCACCGCGGGCATTCCCGTCTCCTATCGTGCCGGCGATCAGCCCAACAATGCGCTTTCGCTCAACGTTCTTCAACCGGGAGAGATCGCCGCGACCGCTGGAACTTCCGGGGTCGTGTACGGCGTCACCGATATCACGTCGTATGATGCGCAGGGAAGGGTGAACACCTTCCTGCATGTCAACAGCACCGGAAAGGCTCCGCGGCTGGGCATTCTTTTATGTGTTAATGGAACGGGTATCCTCAACCGCTGGCTCCGGACGACGCTCGGAAGCTGGAGCAGCAACCCGATATCTTATGTGCAAATGGACCAGGAGGCGGAAAGCGCTCCTCCCTGCTGCGACGGTCTCCGTATCCTTCCTTATGGAAACGGCGCCGAGCGGACCCTCGGAAACCTCACGGTCGGCGCGTCGATACACGGCCTCGACCTGACGCGCCACTCCCGTGCGCATCTGCTGCGCGCCGCGCAGGAAGGAATCGTTTTCGCCCTGATGAACGGTATCGACATCATGCGTTCCATGGGCCTTAAAAACCGCGTGGTCCGAGCCGGAAACGCCAATATGTTCAAAAGCAGGCTCTTTGCGGAGGTCTTCGCTACAGTCGCCGGCAGCGCCGTAGAACTTTACAATACCGACGGAGCGCAGGGCGCCGCACGGGGCGCGGGAGTGGGCGCCGGAATTTACAAGGGACTCAAAGACGCTTTCGCCAACCTTACGGTCGTCCGGCGGATCGAACCCGACCGCAAATTAAAGGCTGCCTACGGGGATGCGTACCGGCACTGGCTGTCGATCTGCGGCAATCAGGTCAAGTCGGCAAAACAAGGATGAAAATATAAAAAGAACCCCCACTACGAAGCGGGTGGGTGGTAGTATCACGACAGTTAATCACTTAACCTATTCATTTATAAGGAGTTTTTGACATGGCACAACAAAAATCGCTGCACAGTATTTGCCGGTGGACCTTCAATCCCGGAAAAGGTGGATTCGTTCCCGGAAATATCCGTGAAAAATGGAACTCGGAGCACCTTACCACCGTAAAAACGGTCAAACTTATCAAAGAAAAAATCGCTCCCCGTCTTCCCGGTAATGTCCAGCTCGGGTATGAAGTCCATTACAACAGTGAAATTGATGAAAGAACGGCTAAGGCCTTTGCCGATGCCCTGGTCAATGCGAAAATATCACTGGCCATGATCACCCCCGGAGCTCACTCTCATTTTGCCTATGGCGGTATCGCCTCGCTTGATAAAAAAGAAGTTGCCAAAGCACGCGACCTTGGTACAAAAACAGTCGACCTTGCCTACGGACCGCTTAAAAAAGCATGGCATAAAGACGTTCCGCCGACGTTGGTTCTCTGGAACGGTTCCTACGGATATGACCTCGCCTCCATAGGCGTCCGCACGATGTATCAGACACTCAAAGAGAGCGTTGCCGAACTCTGCAAATACGAGGAAAAGGCCGGCGGAAAACTCTATATGGCTATCGAACCGAAACCAAACGAAGGGCATCCGGCGATGCTGCTCCCGACAGTCGCCAGCGCACTGATTTTCTGGCGGAAACTCGAGGAGGAATTCGGCGTCACCAGAGCAAAAAAAGGAATCAATAAAGAATTCGGCCACACCGAGATGATCGGTCTCGATCTGGTCAACGACACCATCGAGGAACTCGACAGCGACGCCATGGTTCACATGCATCTTAACAGTCAAGGTTACAACGACGGCATCATCCTCGGCGGCCCGGGGAAATACGACATTGACCACGGCACACGCATCAACGGGATGAACATTGCCGTTGCCGGACTGATCCGCGCGGCGGGTTTCGCCCGCTGGAAAGGTCACGACATGCAGGCGCGCGCGTACGATAACGAGGTTCAGGGGATCGACCGGGTCGTCCGCAGCGTTCTTTCATGGGAAGCATGCGACAAAGCGGCCCGGCAGCTCGACGAGGCGCAACTTATGAAGCATCTGGCCAAGCGCGAAACCGCCTGCGCGGAAGACATGATGCGGGCGGCCGTCGTCGATGCACAGAAGTTTTTCGATCAGATGTATAAGTAATCGGAAAGAGTATTTTCCGGCTGCATCCGTTACTGCAAAAGGGGAGTGGTAACGGATGCTTTTTTTACTTACTTCATTACTCACTTTAATATATTTTCACTCACACAATACTCTTTTCCAAAAAAGGAAAAATCTCATCAAACGCATTTCAATTTAAAGAAAGGATGATGTCATGGAACATTTCGTAGTAGTGGACTGGGTAATCGTCTTTCTGTATTTTGTCGCTGTCGGCGGAATTGCTTTATGGGCAATGAAGCAGAAGCAGAAGACAGCCAATGATTACTTTCTCGCCAGCCGTCATATCGCCTGGTATATCCTCGGCGCATCCATATTGGCAAGCAATATCGGGTCGGAACATATCGTCGGTCTGGCAAGTACGGGTGTAAAAACCGGCGTTGCCTTCGGACAATACGAGCTTCACTCGTGGATAGTTCTCATTCTTGGGTGGGTTTTCGTACCGTTTTATCTGCGTTCAAAAGTTTTCACCATGCCGGAATTCCTCGAACTGCGCTTCAACTCGCAATCCCGCTGGTTTCTGTCGGTCATGTCGCTGATCGCCTATGTGCTCACCAAGGTCTCGGTGACGGTATTTGCCGGCGCCGTCGTATTCGAGGCGCTCATGGGGATAGATTTCTGGGTCGGTGCTTTGATTATCGTCGTCCTGACGGGGATCTATACAGCCCTCGGTGGATTGAGGGCTGTCGTGTATACCGATGCAATGCATTCGGGGGTACTGATCATCGGCTCATTAGTAGTTACCTTAATTGGATTATCGAACGCAGGAGGATGGGCAAATGTGATTAATACGATTGATCCGACAAAACTGAATATGTTCCCGCCGCTCGATTCCAACGCGCCCTGGCTCGGCCTTGTTCTGGCATCCCCTATCGTCGGAATCTGGTACTGGTGTACCGACCAATGCATCGTTCAAAGAACGCTAAGTGCAAAAAATGAAACCCACGCGCGGCGGGGGGCCATTTTTGCTGCTTATCTGAAAATGTTCCCGTTCTTTATTTTTCTTATTCCCGGCATTATTGCATTGGCGCTTGCATCTCAGGGCAAGCTTACCATTACCGATCCGAATAAAGTTTTTCCAACTATGGTTGCCGTGTTTCTTCCTGTCGGTATCCGTGGAATTGTTGCCGGTGGATTGCTGGCAGCACTGATGAGTTCGCTGGCCGCAGTTTTCAACGGCTGTTCCACGCTCTTTACCATGGACATCTATAGAAAAATCAAACCTCAAGCACCGGAAAAAGAGCTTGTAATGACCGGCCGTATCGCTACAGCGATAGTGACTATACTGGGCATTATCTGGATTCCGATTCTTAAATCAATGTCAGGTTCATTGTACGAATACCTGCAAAATGTCCAGGCATTCATTGCACCGCCGATCACCGCCACGTTCCTGCTGGGGATATTCTGGAAACGGATCAACGGCAAGGGTGCAATCAGCGCGCTGGTATGCGGATTCATACTCGGTATGACAAAACTCACGCTGGAGACATTGTTCAAAGATGCGGGAGGAATCATCGGAACGCTCGCAAATTTCAATTTCCTCTATTTCGCGCCCTGTCTGTTCGCGTTCTGTGTGATTCTGCTGGTGGTCGTCAGTCTCTGTTCGGAAGTGCCGAGCGCCGAAAAAATCAAGGGGCTCTGTTTCGCATCGCTTACCGATGAGGACCGGAAGGCCACACGTGCCAGCTGGAACCATTGGGATGTCATCAATACCGTGATTATCATCGGCATCGTCGTTGCTACGATGATCTATTTCTCGCCGCTGGGTATTGCGAAGTAAGGGACGAACAAATTGATGGATCGTATCTCAAGCCGACCGCCGCGATACGATCCGTCCATCTGTTCCGTCAAGTTTCCGTAACACGTCCGTCATTCGAAAACTGCCGGGGGGAAAAAAAACGGCAGTTTTCATGCCGCATCACCACGGAGTCACCTGTTACCAGACTCCATACTGAGTGGAAATCGTATTGCTTCTATTGAATCTCTCATGATATAATCCCCGCTGAAAATTGCTTAAAATAAAAAAGTATCATTTCTCGTATCCAGATACTATTTTAATAATGCTTCTCATTCATGGCCGATTCTGATCCGGAATAGGGTCTTTTCAGTTTCGGTGAAACCCAAAACCGAGGGCTGTTGGGACGTTACTCATGAGGTAAATTGCATGTCGGTCTATCTTAAAGTGTTACCTGCGGTTTTGCTTGATCCGGATGTTCTGCTTATACTTGGCCGGAAAATCTGTTCGATCGTTCGTGAAACGCTTATTCTTGACCGCAGAATGGAAGACATCTGCAATGCGATCGAACGCGAAGGCCGTACATTAAGTGAGGTTCTCGATCGAATGACGGCTTCCCCGTTTGCCGCAGACCTTGATGAAGCCGCACTTGCCTGTGAAAAAGCGTGCTCATTGCTGAAAGCGGGGATTCAGCTCAACCTCCTTGTTTCCGATTCAGAGCGGGGAATACAGGCATTCCTGCTTTATAATGCAATTGAGAATCAGGGCAAATATATTCAAAAAGACGGTTACCAACCGGGAGACCGAATCAGCACTATTATTGTCAATCTGGAATCAGATCAGATGCAGCAGGCGCTGCTTTCACTGAATTTATACCCGTTTTTCGAGGATCTGAAGGAGACTTACGGACGGTTTGAAACCATCCAATTGGAAAATACACTTTTTCCCAAAACAGAACAGCTCCCGACACTCCGATCAACGGTTGCCCTTTATGGAATGCTGGTTGATACGCTGATCGCCAATGTACGGTTTGAAAATTATCAATTGCTTCACCGGGTAGAGACAGTACTTATCCGCATAGAGACAGTTGTCGCCGAAGCTACCGAGACAATAGTTCAACGGCATATAGAACTCAATGACGCCATCGCAGGCGTTAAACCGGAGCCGTCGATGGCGTAAAGGCTGTTCTCTCCCGGAATTTACTATTTTCCCGGCAAATGCGCGTCCGCTGCAGAGGAAAAATTCACACGCTTAACCCGATCAGTCCCAATCGAGGGGGGATTGTAACGATTCATCGGGCTGTGCGTCGGTAGTTTCCTTCGCGACCTTGAATTTCATTTCGATTTCCGCCTTGCGTTTTGCCTCTTCCTCTTTCGCTTTCTTCATTTTGTCATCCCAAGCGGTACCCTTCTGCCGTGCTTTCATAAAATCTTCGAAATTCGATCTCTGATGATCTGCAGATTTCTGGTCAACCACTTTACCGCTCGCAGGATCGATCCATAGGGTTCCCTTACATAATGGGCATCTGATTTCAAAAAGACTCATACCTGCTCCGATTCATTTTTGGGTCCTTTTTGGGAAAAAAACTATTGTGTCTTTTCCCCTTTTTAACACCCGAACACTGCAACTTTTAAAAAAATGCGCTTCTCTTACATTTTCTTAAATATATATTTCAAATATATGATGAAACTACTGTCTCACCAGTGTTGTTGCTCTGATCATAAGTCTTTCAGATTTTTGTGGATTGTTGTCAGTTTCCTTTTCTATCTCGTACCTGTCGTATTGTTTGCCGATCAAAACACCTATATCGGTATTAAACGGTTTTCCATTTCCTCCCCTGCGATGAACTATTATCAATCGATTGATGTCCTGCTTTTCCAACGATTGAATTTCGAATTGCTCCCACAGGGAATCAAACCGATCCTTCTCGGTGATTCATTACCTCCAAAGTGTGTAGCCATTGTGAGTGGGTCTATTGAAATTATCGATAGCCTGCCCTATCTCAGATTTAAAATCAGCGGAAGCGGTCCGAGTGAGAAGGAGGAAGAGACGAAGCAACTATCGCTCAACGACCAGCCGGTAGATGCCATTGTTGATATACTTGTCTTGAAAACACGTCATTTCCTCGAACAAAACATTACCGGAAAACTGCGTATCAGTTCGACTCCTCTTGATTGCGATATTTTTCTGGATGGGATTAAAATCGGTACAACGCCGGTAGAACTGGACCTCGAACAAGGCAAGTATGCTGTGCTGTTACATCGCACCTATTTTTCTCCTTTCAAAGATTCCGCAGTTGTTCTACCCGGCCGTGAGACAACCCTTTCCGCATCCATGTGGTTCCAAGGTCATAATATTAAACCGTGGGTGATTACCGCCGCTCTCTTCACCGGATGCGCGATTGCCGCCCAGGTGGTCGAATCACAATTCAAGGAGGACTACCTCGCCCTCGGTTCTGGAACAGAAAAAAATAAGTTTGATCAGTTTTTTAAGCGGTATCAAGCTGCCAATGCTGTAAAAATCAGCCTCTTAATTCCGGTGGCAACGACATGGACGATATCCGCCTATCATTTTTTCCAAAACAGGGCACTGAAGAAGGAAATTTACGGCGAAGCGATGAAGTAATAACAAAATAAATGATTTTTATTTCAAATTCATTGCTGAATTTCGAATAAATTTTGAACTTTTTCGTCTCTTTTAAACAACTTATTATAGGAATTGATCAAAAGAGATGTTGTTAAGAGGTCGTTCAAGCCGAATAAGGCGGTTTTTATTCAAACGAAGAGAATTCACCCCATGAACTGCCAATACGTACAAACCAATATTCAATCCTTCATCGATCAGACAATGGATTTTAATCATACCGAACTGATCGAAGAGCATCTGCATGAGTGCGCGGCCTGTTCAAGGGAATATCAGTCGTATAAAAAATTAATCGCTGCACTCAACGAAGCAGACTATCCGAAATTGAATGACCAACAGTGGCAGGCAATCCATAGTTCAATTATTGCGGCTGTTTCTTCACCGCCTCAGAAGAAACCAGTAATTCTCAGCATACCGGTTTTCACCCTGTTTAATTCCAGGTATTTCCCGGTAAGCGCCCTTGCCGCTCTTATCGTCGTGGCACTGATCTCCCTTGCCTTCCTGTTCCCCGGACATCTTCGGAATCAGGAGATGCTTGGTTTCAACAGCGAAATAT
The DNA here is from genome assembly GCA_016929415.1 of Chitinispirillaceae bacterium. GTDB lineage: Bacteria > Fibrobacterota > Chitinivibrionia > Chitinivibrionales > Chitinispirillaceae > JAFGNB01. The sequence continues at coordinate 83,769 of JAFGIW010000172.1, forward strand.
ATCCCAAAGTCGTTGCGATCAACGGCAGCGGCAATGCTTTTTCAATGGATGTCGAACCAGGCAACACAACTTCCCGTGTCCCTGTATATAGTGATCTGACGATCCCTCCGGGCCGTTCAATTGAAACCGATCATAATGCCTCGTTACAGATTCAGGTGGATAAGCGCAGCACCATCCAAGTCGGTCGCAATTCGAATTTCAGCGTTGCCGCCTGTGCCCCGAAGAAGACCGTACTCAAGCTGACAAATGGAGACCTCGCCGCGCAGGTCGGCAAACGGACCCCCGATCAGCTTTTCAGGATCGAGACGCCCAATGCATTCTGTGAAGTAATCGGCACGCGTTTCAATGTAACAACGCAGCACGACGAATTCCGCGACCGGTTTATCACCTCACTTACCGTTCAGGAAGGGACCGTCCAGTTCGGTTCCGCCGATGCCCGGCTGTACGTAGAAGCGGGTCATTCAGTTGCCATCTTCGGCGACAGCCTTGGAATCCCGACCTTAAGCAACGATCCCCTTATTCGCCAATTGCAGCAGGAACCCGGCAGGGGCCTGTTTACCATCACATCCAAACCATTGGAAGCATTAGTCCTCATTGACGGCATACCGTCCGGTTTTACCCCTCTCTCAGGCACAGCCCCATTCGGTAAACATACCGTTACTTGCCTGAAGAAAGGGTTTTCACGATGGACAGGCGCCTTTGAGGTCGAAGCACATACAAAAGCCACCCTGAAGTTTTCGCTCTCGACTGACCCGCATTCGCAAAACAACACCACTACCATGCTTGCCGCCAACACTACGCTGGATGATCCGCTCCTTCTCAGTGCAACCGAACTGATGATTGCCGGAAACTACGAAAAAGCCCTTGTTTCCCTCAGTAAGCTTTACAACAATACCTCCATTCCGCCAGCAATTCGGGCATCAGCGCTCAACAAAGCGAGTACCTGTCACAAGTACCTGCGAAATTATACCGCCGCCATTACGATGCTGCAACGGATTATAGAGGGTGACTTCTCAAACGATGAGCGCGGGAATGCCCTTTTTGAACGTGCGACGATCTATCAAACATTACTTCATGATGCGAAAAATGCCCTCAATGATTTCCGCCGATATACACAAGAGTTCCGTGACGGTATATGGGCTAAAGAGGCATTCTTCTCATCGGCCGAGCTGCTGTACCTGAGGCAGGATTACAACCGTGCAGCCGGGGAGTATCTGAATTACTGCGACATCGCGGGCAAAACTTCACGGTGCGAAAACGCCCTGTATCGAGTGGCGATTATTTACTCAAATAACCTTTCCGATCCTAAACGTGCAGTAAATACCTTTACACGCCTTCTTCTGGAATTTCCGCAGACAAATTTTGCGGAAGACGCTGTGTTCTGGAGTGCCGATTGCCTGCTCCGTATGGGAACCACCAATCGTGCAATCCATGAATTTAACAGATATATTCAGCGGTATCCCAGCGGAAAATGGCTGACCGAAGCAAAGACACGCCTGAAAAGAATCGAAACCGCAGAGGTACGCTAGTGTACTGCGGGAAGCACCTCCTTCCTACGCTCCTTTTACTCATCACGTTTTGTGCGCTGCATGAGAATCCCTTCGATCCGGATAGTCCCTATAACAAACCACCGGTCTTGTCAGTCAATGTGTACAAAATCGATTCAACTGAAATACAGAAAGATTCTGCCTCCGCTATCGCACCTTTCACCCTATACATTACCGCCTCCTCACACGATCATTTCAATACAGCGGAAACATTGCCGGTCATATTCGAACATTCCTTTGAAAATATAACCATATCAGACACTATTAACGATACGACTATTAGATTCATCGATGGAGGCAGGCATGTAATTAGGTTCGAATCCCGGTCATATTACGGAGCGACGTCAAGCCGTGAAATAGCGCTAATGATCGATGCCAGGAGTCCACCCTCCATCAAAGAGATCACAGCGTATCGCGACACACTTCCTCTGCATCCGCCATTGGATTACCGTGGCTTGACACAATTGAATGTGACCGTGGTTGACACCAACTTTCTTGCCGACTCGATTTTTTATATAAGCACCTACATCGGCGAGCCGCTTAGACATAAGCTGGAAACCGATAGTATGGGACTATGCCATGATTCGGGGATATTCAATTTCTCTTTTAACGTCCCTGATACTTCCCATGAGGATATCTATCATCGGGTTAAAATTTATATTGTTGACGGTCTCAAACGCAGTAGCGATACCGAATATGTGATTACTTTTATAGATACAATGCAGTATTTCAGGGGTTTTCCTCCACATATTGATAGTATTTACATCCTCAATGAAGACCCTATTCTCGTTGAAGACCGGCCTATATGTTTCGGTGTCAAAGCAAGCGATCCCGCCGATCCTAATCCTAATGATGATGACACCACCAGGCATACGACGGACAACAGTTTTATAACTTTCTTCTGGGACTTCGGAAATGGCATCCAATCAACAAAGGAGCAGCCCTGCGTGACTTTCCAACAACCCGATAGCTATACGGTTATAGTCACGGCGACCGACGATTCTTCAAATTCTTATACGGATTCGATCATCGTCGACATTAAATCAGGAGGAGTGATAAAACCCCGATTTACCAATTTTTCCGTTACTTATCAATCAGCAGTTGCGCCGTGCACCATTTATGTTTCCGTAACCGCAGGCGATGATGACGGATATGTCAAATCACTTGATTTTATATTCGATCGATGGCTCTATATTGATTCATATAAGGTTACTGATTTGAGATATGTTTTAGGGGAAAAAAAGGTGTATGATCTATATTTCTTTGCTACCGACAATGAAGGCAATAAATGCGATACCAGTTTCACCATCGACCTTACCGCCGCTCATAATAAAAATTTTTCTCCCTGATTTTTTTCTGAACTTTCTTCTATCCGGAAATAACTTATAAGTTGAATTTTGAGCAGGAAGTATCTCGTTATAGTGATATAAAGTTCTGTTGATCCATAAATTTCAGTGCATGCGAGTCGGATTTCACTCCAACCTCGCATTCGTTCACTGCAGGCAAACTCCGCCACCCTCCCACGGCGGAGTTTTTTTATCCTGAATCCGACCGACAATCGCGTTAAACAGCACAATTCGTCATCCGTGTAGCGGCCGTTTCCGACATGAAGCGTCCGGAACATACCTTATAACGAGAAGATACAGTTGAAGCAATTCGTAAAAAAGCAGGAATGAAATAAATTCTGGTCGCTGACGCTGAAAAAATCTCTCACGTAATTTAATAATAATAGTATATTTCCTACCGTAGAAACTCAAAGCGAAACAATGGTGTTCCACCGGATCAATGAAGATACCCGGCCTTGTGATGAAAGGCAGGGTATTTTTTTTAAAGGCGGCGGGCAGGTATCGCAGCACAAGGAGTAACCATGACGGAAATTCTAAAGAAAAAACGGCTGTCAGATCAGGTTTACCGCTATCGGCTCTCCGCTCCCCGCATTGATAAAAAGCATAAAGCGGGACAATTTATCATACTCAGGCCGGTTATTGACAGTGAAAGGATACCACTGACCATCTCAAACTCCGACGGGGATGCGGGGTGGATCGAAATCATTTTTCAGGTAGTGGGAAGAACGACGATGATCCTTTCCACCTTGAACGAAGGGGACAACATTCTTGATTTGGCCGGCCCGTTAGGTAATCCTGCAGCAATCGAGAAATTTGGAAAATGCGTCTGCATTGGAGGCGGTGTGGGCGTCGCTCCGCTCTACCCCATTATCTGCGCCTTGAAATCTGCGGGTAACGATATCGTGTCGATCATTGGCGCGCGATCGAAAAATCTTGTAATTCTGGAAAACGAAATAAAAAAAGCGTCACATCGAATCTTTGTTGCCACCGATGACGGTTCGAAGGGAAGACCGGGGTTTGTTTCGGATGTATTCAAACAACTCATTGCTGCCGGTGAGAAATTCGACGCGGCATTCGTGATCGGACCGGTAATGATGATGAAGGTCACCACAGGTCTCACAATCGCCGCCGGAATAAAAAGCTATGCCTCGCTCAATCCGATCATGATCGACGGAACCGGCATGTGCGGCGGGTGCAGGGTGACGGTGTTCAATAAAACGAAATTCGCCTGCCTTGACGGACCAGAATTCGATGCCGACGGGATAGACTGGAATGAACTGATCAAGCGACTCAACAGTTACCGCATGTTCGAATCTGAGGCGCGTAAAAAATATAAATGTAAATTAGGAAACGTTTGACTATGAGTGAAGAGTTTACACAAGCACAGCGGCTCCGGCATACGCGTATGCGTGAACAGGACCCGAAAATAAGGGTTTGCAATTTTAACGAGGTTCCCTTCGGTTATTCCGAAGAGGAGGCTGTCGCTGAGGCAAAGAGGTGCCTTCAGTGCAAAAAACCACTCTGTATTGAAGGATGTCCGGTCAATGTCAGGATTCCTCAATTTATCTCGCTGATTACCGAAGGCAGGTTTATAGAAGCCGCGCGAACGCTTAAAGAGACTAATGCGCTCCCGGCGATCTGTGGGAGGGTATGCCCGCAGGAGGAGCAGTGCGAATTCCGTTGCATCCTCGGTAAAAAGGGAGACCCGGTAGCGATAGGAAACCTCGAACGATTCGCCGCGGATTATGAACGGAAACATGATCCCGTCAATATACCTTCTGTAAAACCATCCAACGGTAAACGGGTCGCCATCATAGGATCGGGTCCTGCCGGACTCTCTTGCGCCGGCGACCTCGTAAAAGAGGGGTATACGGTAACCATCTTTGAAGCGCTGCACGAGACAGGCGGTGTCCTTACGTACGGCATCCCCGAATTCAGGCTCCCTAAATCCATCGTCAGGAGTGAAATTGAATATCTGCAGAAACTCGGAATCACGATCGAGAAAAATTTCGTTGTTGGTAAAACAGCGACTATCAACGAACTGTTGGACCAAGAGGGTTACAACGCCGTTTTCATCGGATCCGGAGCGGGGCTGCCCTCATTCATGGGAATCAAAGGAGAGAACAGCATAGGTGTTTATTCGGCCAACGAATATCTGACCCGCAGATTTCAAGGCGCAGATAATGGGGTATATGCTGGAGGCGACATCGTCACCGGGGCGGCAACCGTCATCCTGGCAATGGGCGCGGGTAAAACGGCGGCTAAAAGCATCATGGAAGACCTGTCGGATTCCGGGCAATATCCTCCGTTGACTTCTTTGCCGAAACGCTAACTGTTTATTGTCGGATGACATATTGTTACACTTTTTTAATCATCAATATCTTTCATAAGGAGCATTTATGGCCGTAAAAGAACCGCAGTTCAGCATCAGCCCCTCGGGAGAAAAGTTCCCCATTCCCCCGAAAGCAGACTACGCCGCAGAGTTCGACCGGATTGCGAAACTGGTCGATAACAACCGGGCGGAAGGCAAAGAGATCGTCGCCGTACTCGGTGTCGGTTTCGTGGGTGCGGTCATGGCGGCGATTGTCGCCGACACAAAGGATGCGTCGGGCAAGCCCTCAAAATTCGTTATCGGCGTCCAGCGTCCCAGCGTCCGCAGTTTCTGGAAAATCCACCTCCTTAACCGGGGGGAATCACCCGTAAAAGCGGAAGACCCCGAGGTCGATCCCATGATCCGGCGCTGCGTGCTCGAAAAGAAGACGCTCGTGGCCACCTACAACGAGGATGTGCTCAAACTCGTGGACTGCGTTGTCGTCGATGTCCAGTGCGACTACCTCAAAGAGTCGCTTGGCGACCTGCAGACCGGCAGGGCCGATATGGCGGCGCTTGAAAAATCGTTCGGCACTATCGCCGAACGCATCCGGCCCGAATGCCTGGTGCTCATCGAAACCACCGTGGCGCCGGGAACCACCGAACAGGTCGCCTACCCGCAATTCAAGAAATTTTTCCGCAAACGCGGCATCGCCACGGAGCCCCTGCTCGCCCACAGTTACGAACGGGTGATGCCCGGACGCGACTATGTAAAGAGCATCCGCGATTTCTGGCGGGTCTGTTCGGGAGTCAACGATACGGCAAAGCAGCGGGTCGTCAAGTTCCTCAACGAGGTGCTCAACACAAAGGCGTTCCCGCTGACGGTGCTCGACCGGCCGATAGAATCCGAAACCGCGAAGATCGTCGAAAACAGCTACCGCGCGACGATCCTGGCATTCCTCGACGAGTGGAGCCTCTTCGCCGAACAGAACGGCATTGATCTTACCAAGGTAATAAAGGCAATCAAAGTGCGGCCGACGCACAACAACATGATCTTCCCCGGCCCGGGGATCGGCGGGTACTGCCTTCCCAAAGACGGCGGCCTCGGCATGTGGTCATACAAACACATTCTCGGCTGGAACGACACTATCTTCAAAATCACTCCCGCGGCAATCAACATCAACGATACCCGCGCACTCCGCGTCGCCCAGATGACCCGCGACGCGCTGCGCAACATGGATCGCCCCATAGCCGCGGCCGAAATACTCCTGCTCGGCGCTTCATACCGTGAAGACGTGGGGGATACCCGTTACAGCGGGTCGGAACTGATCGTCCGTAAACTGACCGAAATGGGGGCGGAACTCAGGGTGCACGACCCGTATGTCGACCACTGGTGGGAATTCGAGTCTCAGGACAGCTACCCCTCGGCCGAATACAGCCTCAAACGGTTCTTCCGCAACCAGGAAAAACTCTCATTGCTTTCTGTCAGCCACAATCTGCAGTCATCGCTCAAGGATGTCGATGTCGTCCTTTTCGCGGTACGGCACAGCCACTATATGAATCTCAAACCTGATGATATCATACAACAGATCGGGAAACCCGCGGCAATCATCGACTGCTTCGGCATCCTCGATGACGAGAAAATACGCCGGTACTTCGAACTCGGCTGCGAAGTCAAGGGGCTCGGACGGGGACATGTGAACAGGATAAAGAAGGCGGTGAAAAGGTAATAAAAACGCATTAGACTCAGTGAAGGAACAACCGACATTCCTGCGTTGAATCACTAAACTATTTCTCAAAACAAGTTACTCTTGCCGATCGTGGGCTAGCAGGGCGACCAGTTCATGAAGCGTGATACCGAGCACTGCTGCGGTCTTTCTTCGATCATCATGAAAATGAGCGAGCGTTCGCCTGACATGCTCGATCTGTATATCCGACAGCCGCCGCGGCGTAAAAATCGCCGTGGAGTCGATGTTGAGGGATATTTCAATCACTTCAAGTAACCGTTCTTCTTCAACCGGCTTGATGAGATAGTCAAATGCACCGCATTTCATTGCCTTTACCGCAAGCTCTGCATCACTCATTCCGGTGAGCACGATAACCGGCAGATTCAGCTGCTTTTCCCGTATCCTTTTCAGTATGTCGATCCCGTCAAGGCCGGGCATATCCATATCGAGCAGCAACACATCGAATTTCTGAGCCTCAAGCAAGCTGGGAACAATTAGTGAATCATTGACCACCTTGATTTTAAAACGGCCCGTCTGCATCAGAAAAATCATCAGATAATTCGTTACCGCGATGTCGTCGTCGATAATCATGATTTTTTTTAACTCATCCGGTAAAGCCTGTCCGTCTTTTTGCGGCATAGGACCTTCCCATCTGTTAGTCATTTTCCGTTCCGGTTTTTTCGTTATTACTCATTACCGGAAAACGGAGGGTGAAGGTGGATCCGTATTCAGAACTGGTAACCGATATGGTTCCTTTATGCTCCTGAACGATCCGGTGAACGATAAAGAGCCCGAGACCTGTCCCCCCCCTCCCCCGTTTGGTAGTAAAAAAAGGATCGAAGATCTGTTTCATGGTTTTCTCGCTCATGCCTATCCCGTTATCATACACCGATACTACCACGAACCATTTATTAAAGCGCGTCGAAAGGGTGATCACCCCCCGGACATCGACCTTAATCGCCTGGGCGGCATTCACGATGAGGTTTACAAGAATTTGTTCAACCTTATGAGAATTGCCGGCAAAAAGCGGGAGGTCGGGGCACAGATCCAGTTTAACTTCAGCACGCCGGTGCACCTCGTTATGCACCAGCCGTACCGCCGACCGGATCTGTTCGTTGATGTCAACCATATCGACAAGCAGTCCTTCGTCGCGTCGTGCATAGCTGCGCAGACCGTCAACGATGTTTTTAATACGCTCAGAACCGTGTCTAACATCATCGATCAGGTTGAGGATGTGCCGCCTGAAAAAATCATATTTCAACCGCGCCACCATCAGGTCCCGGTTCCTGCTGTAATAATCGTCAATAATAGGAAGTATGTCGTCGAATGCCTGTCGTATAATTTTGATATTACCGCGGATAAACTGGTTGGGGTTATTGATTTCGTGACCGATTCCGCTCACCAGCTGGCCGAGCGAAACGAGTTTGTCGGCCTGATAAATCTGAAGTTCATACGTTTTTTCCAGAGTGATGTCGCGGTAATACTCAATGATGCCGTCGACATTGTGCTGCTCGCCGTAGCAGGGAAAGGCGCTTACTTCGTAGTATTTATGTTCGTTATGAATCGTCACCGTGACCGGTGTCTTCTCCTTGACGATTCGACTCAGACGGCAATCCTGACACGGGAGATCGCGATTGAAAAACGCCTGATGACACTTCTGTTTCGGCAGCACACCTTTCTTATTAGTCATGATGAGGTTCCGCTCGGTATCAATCAGCGCAACATCGTCCGGGATCGCATGAAACATTGTTTCGAGACGCGCCGTCGATTCTTTGAGTCCTTTACTGACACGTTCCAGATAGGAATCCGCCACGTTTATTCTGGTGCGCTGTTCTTCCAGTTCTTTGGTGCGGGCTTCAATATTCCGTTCGAGCTCGCAGAGATATTTGAATGATTCCGATTCTTCAGTCTGTTTACGTGCGAGTCGTTCGGCGAGCTCCTTGCGTTCGAGGGAGATACTTAACATGCGTGAAATACCGTTAAGTAGTTTATACTCTTCGGGCAGCAGGTGCAATTCTCCGCTTATATAACCCACCCGGATCTCCCCCCGTACTTCCCCATTGACGATGATCGAAACGCTTATGTGTTCGTCACTCATCTTCGCCGAGCCGAAGTACTCACCCTGGTAAATAGAATACACGACCGTTTGATCGGGGAATTGCATGCCTCGGGAGAGAATGTCGGGAAGCCGGTTGAAAAACTCCCGGATGGAGGGAGACATTTCCATCCATTCGGCGACCGAATAGAGACAGGATAGTTCCTTTGTCCGTTCATTCCGTTCGGCATCGGTAATCCTTCCGAGCCCATCAATCTGAGAACCGCAAAAAAGGAAAATCCCTCCGGTAGTCAAATCAGCAAATCCGGTCCGGAGCGGAAGGGAGAGCCATGGGTTAACCCTGTGAGAATACACGGCGACGGTCCGCAATCCCTGTCGGCTGTTTACCATAGACCAGCGAAATGATTCGACCGAAGCCTCGGTAAGCGTCCGCTCCAGCACCTGCCCTTCGAGCGACGGCAACCGATATCCGGAGACCGATTGTAAAAGCGGACTGGCGTGCAGAATTGTTTCAGTTTGATCAACCGTCAACAAGAAATCGTAGCTGCCCTCCATGAAACGGTACAAATCGTTAAGCGCGATCATAATGAGTCATATCCTGCCTGACGAAGCGTTCCTTTTCCGCTGAATGTGCCCTGCTGTCTTTCCGGTTGACCGAAACATATATCAAACGGGTCAATCTTACGCGTTGACATCCCTTAGTATCTTCTTATACCGCTCGGTATGGGTTAAAAGCGGAGAAAGCGTACCGGGTTCCACGCGCGGCGTTACCTTGATAAGCCTCCCCGATCCTTTCCATCGCCTTGCTTCGCCTTTATTCCAATAGAATGGGCCATACTCTCCACAACTCTTCCTAACAACACTTTCGACACGGTCAGTTATACCCTCTATATCCGAAGCGGGTACTTGTACACCCAGCGCGATTGCTAAATTGTAAGCAATTTTCCATCCAGGTATGTTCGACGGCTGTTTCAGAACGGGCGCATACCTTACGGGCGTCCCCAGAAAATCGCATCGTGTCCCCGGCGTCTCAAGAAATAAAGTCCCCGGTAAGGCAATATCGGCGAACTGTACCGTTTCGGTCATCTTCCAGTCGATCGCCACCAAGGATTCTGCATTGCGGAAACAGCCGCGCGCCTCATCGTCACGCCAGGGATCTTCACCGATGATAAGCGCCGCCCTGATGTCGCCATCACGGAGCATGGTGAGCAGTTCGGCGCTGTCTTGGGCGCCGGCAAGCCCCCGGCTCCTGGTTTTGCCCGGCAAAAATTGCGGTACCGTGCCCATGATCTCCATGCCGGCGCCGTTGGGTATGATGCGCGGAAGGAGCAGCTCGGTCCGAATGCCATGAGCGCGCAGCAGAAGCATGAAATTCGCTATCACTTCACAATCATGCGGAGCGCAGTCGATCTGGCGGTCGATTCCATGAATGAATACGACGGTGCCCGCTTTGCCGAAAAGACCTATCGCCTGAAGCAGCTTTGATGCCGATACTTCCGTCGCGTCAATGGAAACGCCGTCATCATATCGTTCAAACTCCCCGACGAACTTCTCTCCTCCCGGAATTGAGATAACCGATTCCCTTTTTAAAAAACCTTCACGATACATCCGCCGCATGATCGCTTTCCACAGAAGCGTCGTTGTGCCGCGGGGCGGATCGAGCACAAGCGCCTGCGGAAAAGAATTGGAAGAACCCGGCGAGGAATTCAGGGTTATCAGCTCCGTGCCGCGGCGCACCGCATCGGTGACATGGACGCTCAACGGAAGGTGGTCTGAAAACAGATCGGTATTGGAACAGACGATGAGGTCCGCTTCGGCAATCACCTCTTTTCCTGCAGTCGAGGCGGTAAAACCGAACGATTGGTCGAAGGCACCCGTTGTGTTTCCCTGCAGCAGCATGGCGAGCGAACCGATGTTGTTCGTCCGTAAACCTTCACGCGCGATCAGCGAGGCAAGGTACAACTCCTCGTTCGTCATTTCTCCGGAGACGAAGACACCCACCTTTTCCGGGCCATGACGCGATGCAGCATCCCTGAGCGCCTTCGCGCCGGCGGCGATTGCTTCACTCAACACCGCAGTATGTTGTTGTTTTCCCTCCCTGATCAGGGGAACCGTCATACGTTGCTGTGAGGCAAACGTCATCGGACCGAACCTGCCATAACGGCAGATATATTCTCCGGCTTTGGCTGAGCGGATGAAAAAAGAGTTTTCCCCGACGCTCCGGACTGCAATACCGCATGCCATTGAGCAAAGCGCGCAATGGGTTTCAACGCTGGTGCGTTCCAAAGCAGCCCGTCCGGTGAAATGATATTTTTCCGTCAACGCCGCCGTGGGGCATGCATCGATGCAATTGCCGCAACCGATGCAGGTGGTCTGCTCGAGCGGTTCGTTCATCGAGGGCCGGATCTCCGATGTGAAACCCCTTCCCACGAGCCCCAGCGCGGGGAGCGGCAGAATGCGTTCACAGGTGCGCACGCAGCGCGTGCAGAGGATGCATTTGTTAGGATCGTAAAGAATTAAAGGGTGACGGTCGTCAATTTTATGCTTCCGGATACTGCCGATGAACCGGTAGGGGTCGACGCCGTACTCTTCGGCATACTGCCGCAATTTACATTCATTGAACTCAACGCAACCGCACGAAAGACACCGGCCGCTTTCGCCCTGCATCTCCTCTTCACGCAGTCCGAGCGAAACTTCCTCGAAATTCCCCCGCCGCTCCTCCACCTTCAATTCATGAGCCTCACGGCGTTGCGACCGATTCACCACGCTATCAGCATCGACGATTTCTGCCTTTCCCCATAACTCCTTTCTGACCACAAATGGCGCCCGGGGTAATTTCCCGCCGCTTATATATGCGTGGATCGACTCAGCGGCTTGTCTCCCGTCACGGATCGCATCGACGACGACCGTCGGGCCGTCATCCGCGGCGTCTCCTCCGGCGAACACTCCGTCGATGTTCGTTTTCATGGTTGCCGGATCGGCGGCGATCGTTTTTCTCCGTGTCAGAGCGATGCGCTGTTCGCCGATCGAAAGCAGCCCGTCGAGGACCGGCGCCTGACCGATGGCCGTGACCGCAATGTCACACGCAAGGGTGAATCCTGAACCTTTGATCTCGACCGGCCTCCGTCGTCCCGATGCATCGGGTTCACCCAACTCCATGCGCACGCAGCGAAGACCGCACAACCTCCCTTCCCGGGTGACAAGACCGACCGGCGCGGTGAGTTCCTTGAGTTCGACTCCCTCCCTGAGGCAGTCGGCAAGCTCAAGCGGATCGGCCGGCATTTCAGCCTTTGTCCGGCGATAGGCGATAATGACTTTATCGGCCCCCAGACGCCATACAGTGCGCGCCACATCCATGGCCGTGTTCCCGCCTCCGACGACCGCGACGGTCCCCGCGACCGGAGTCGGGTTGTCCGCCATTCTTCTGAGAAAATCGATTCCGTCAACAATGCCGGCAGTGTCGCTCTCGCCCTCAATGCCCATCGGCTTCGCCGCCCATGCTCCTGCGGCGATGAAAAGCGCGTCGTGCCGCTTTCTCAACTCCGTCAGGGAAACGGTGCTTCCCACGCGCGTGGAGCACTGTATCCGCACCCCCCGCCTGCGGATATACTCTATTTCCCTGTCAAGCACTTCGTCGGGGAGGCGATAGGCGGGGATCCCGTACCGCAACATCCCTCCCGGCCTATCCATGGCTTCGTAGATCATTGTTTCATACCCCATTCCGGCCAGAAACCATGCGGCAGACAATCCGGCCGGACCTGCGCCGACAATGCCGACCGACTTTCCGTTCGGTGGTTCACAAGAAGGAGTATTGTCGTATGCGCCATCAACATCGGTGAGAAAACGTTTGACCGCATTGATATTCACCGGCTGGTCGTATTCCCTGCGGCGGCATTCAAGTTCGCATTTCCGCACGCATATTCTCCCGCACACCGCAGGGAGCGGATTGTTCCGCCGGATCAGGTCGATCGCCTGTGCATAGTGCCCCATGGCGCTCAGAGCGAGATATCCCTGGGTATCGACACCTGCAGGACAGCTCAGCCTGCAGGGGGGCAGGCAATCGGCATAGTGGTTGGAGATGAGAAGCTCGAGCGCGGTTTTCCGCGAGGCGCGGATACGCTCATTGTTCGTCTCGACCTCCATGTCCTGAGCCACCCGCGTGGCGCAGGAGGGAACAAGGTTCGGGCGGCCTTTCACCTCCACCACGCAGAGAAAACATGACCCGTACGGAGGCAACTCCGGTGAATGACAAAGCGAGGGGATGGTGTCGAGTCCCTGTTCCTCCACTGTTTCGAGAATAGTGGCGTCCGCGCGGGCGGTGACCTTTTGTCCGTTGATAGTAAGCGTTACTGTTGTCATATCCGTCGCATTCTATTCTTTATAAATAGCACCGAAGGTACAGGTCGAAATGCATTTTCCGCAGCGAACGCATTTCGCCGTATCAATACTATGGGGCGTCTTACGAGTTCCGGAAATCGCCCCCACCGGACACTGTTTTGCGCAAAGCGTGCAACCCGTACATTTCGACGCATCAATCCGGAAATCGGTGAGCGCCGTGCACTGATGTGCGGGGCACTTTTTCTGCGTTATATGCGCTTCGTATTCCTCCGGATAATATTTCAGTGTCGTCAATACGGGGTTGGGAGCGGTCTGGCCCAGTGCGCACAGGCTCGCCTCCCTGATCTGCCGGGCGAGCAGACTGAGTTTTTCGATGTCGTCTTTTATACCCTCTCCCCGGGTGATCCGTTTGAGTATCTCCAGCATCCGCAGCGTACCGATGCGGCAGAAGGTGCATTTCCCGCACGATTCGTTCTGGGTGAACTCCAGGAAATAACGAGCCATTTCCACCATGCAGGTCGTATCGTCGAGTACGACCATACCGCCCGAACCCATGATCGCACCGGTTTTCGGGATATTTTCAAAATCGACCGGCGTGGACGCCATGGCGCTTGGAATGCATCCGCCCGAAGGACCGCCGATCTGGATCGCCTTGAATTTCCTGCCATGCTTTATCCCGCCTCCGATCGTGTTTACCAGATCGTTGATGGAGGTACCCATGGGAACTTCGGCAAGCCCGCCGCGCATAACTTTACCGGCAAGAGCGAACACCTTGGTGCCCCGGCTTTTTTCGGTACCCAGCCGCATGAATTCCTTTGCGCCGTGATCGATAATCCAGCCGACATTTGCAAAGGTTTCAACGTTGTTGTTATTGGTCGGTTTCTGCCAGAGTCCCTTTTCGGCGGGAAAGGGCGGCCGGATGCGGGGCATCCCCCGTTGGCCTTCGATGGAGGCGAACAGGGCGGTCTCCTCACCGCAGACAAAAGCCCCCGCACCCTGTTTGATGACAATATCGAATCCGAAACCGGAGTTCATGATATTCTCGCCGAGATATCCTTTCGAACGTGCATCTTTAATGGCAAGATTGAGCCTTTTAATTGCTAAAGGATACTCCGCCCGGCAATAAATATATCCGTTGTGTGCGCCGATCGCCTTTCCGCAGATGATCATTCCCTCAAGCACTGAATGTGGATCGGACTCAAGAACTGCACGGTCCATGAACGCACCGGGATCACCCTCATCGGCATTGCACACGACATATTTAACGTCACTCTTCTGCGAGGCGCAGAACGACCATTTCCGGCCGGTGGGAAATCCCGCTCCCCCTCGTCCGCGCAGTCCCGACTCCTCCATGGTCGCAATAATAGTTTCAGGCGACATCTGCAGCAGGGCGGTACGCATCGCGCGATACCCTCCGTGCAGCTCGGTATCTTCTATGGATTCCGGGTTGATATAGCCGCAGTTGCGCAGGACTATCCTTTTCTGCGGGCGTAAAAATGAGGCCTCGGGCCCCGTCATGTCCCCCCCGCCGCTGATCTCGAGTACCATCGCATCATGAAGCGGTTTTTCGTTCAGGATATGATTTTTATAAATTTCCCTGACGCGCTCCGGCGTCACGTCGCCGTAGATCGTCCGCGTACCGTTGTTTCTGATTTCCACCAGAGGTTCACGGTAACACATCCCGATGCACCCGGTGGGCATCAGGATGAAGCCGCCGTTGCTGTCCGAAAGACAATCGCGCCATGCATCATAGACCGCCTGCGCCCCGGCGGACAGACCGCACGTTCCCATTCCCACTGCCACCACCATCTTCATATCGTTCTTCGCCTCACCGGTATATCACAATTGAGTACCTTACGTACGCAGTTATTTAACGGCACAAGATATCATGTTCATGGCTGCGCATCGCTGCGCAGGCTCCGCAACAGCTTACGCAAAGAAGCGGGTGTAATCCTGCCGTAGGTCCGGTCGTTCACCATGATGACCGGCGCAAGTGAACAACAACCCAGGCACGCAACCCCGCACAGCGTAAACAGGCCGTCCTCGGTGGTGTCGTTGATCCCGATACCCAGCTCATCCTCGATGGTGTCGGCCAGCATCGACGAACCCGACACATGGCATGCAGTGCCGTCACAGAGCCGCAGAATGATTTTTCCCATCGGTTTAAGCCTGAATTGATTGTAAAACGTGATGACGCCGTAAATGGTCGCTTCCGGTATACTGGTGGCGGCGGCGATATACGAAATCGACTGACGCGGGATATAACCGTAGTGTTCCTGGGCTGCCTGCAGCAGCGGAATCAAATCGCCCCTTGTCCCTTCGTAACGCCAGAGCCGGAAGTTGAAATCGTCACTGACACCAACACTGTTTCGCTCGGTAATGTTCATGGATTAATCCGTCGGTTGTTGATTATTGACTGCCTAATATAGCAACTTATGCGTCGCAAGCGATGAAATAACCTTCGCCCGCACGCTAATTAGTGTCTGTCCGGAAACCCCCGGTATGCACATTGAGCGAAATCGAAATGTGTCGATTTCATCAGATCACGGGCGTTTCGACTCCGCTCAGTGTCCGAATTTAATGCATTCTGAACAGATACTAATTATCGATCAACCGTATGACCTTCGCCTCCCTGACGCGCAACACGCCGTCAATCTCCTTGAGCTTTTTAATGACAAGAGGCGTTTTCCCGATCGCGCCCTGTGAGGTAATCATACCAACGAGTTTTGTTCCGTTGTCGATGACGTCGCAGAAAATTACTTCGTCGATAAAAAACACTGTGGTAAATATCTTCTGGATTGATTTCTTGTCAATATCGATAATAATATAGCTGCTGGTGCCGCTCGTGGCATGAGCGCTTTCCCTAGTCGACATTTTTACCGCCTGCCGGTAGATTTCAATAAATTCCTCGACATCTCTGTCAAGTTTAGGTCGTTGCACCGGAGCCACCGATGAAACCTCAACGCCCGAAAGTGACCGTATTTTTTCGAAAAGTGCATTAATTCCTTTTATAGAGGAGGCTTGGGCAAGAACGACGATGTCAATGTCCCCCAAGACCGCTTCGCACGACTGTACTCCATCCATACGGTAAATGGTATTGAAAATATCCCTGCTTTTATCCGAATCAATGATCCGTACCGTAAGATAGGCACTGATGGATTCCTGCAGTGTTGCCGGTTGTTCCGCATAAAAACTTGTATCTGACAGGTCTAACGTCGTCGCTCCGCCAGACAGTTTTTCGAGCGCTTTAACCAATTCCGGAATTTCGAACGGTTTGTCGAGATAACCTGTATTGTATTCAGATAGAGCAGTCAGTTTCAACCGCTCGTCGCCGAACGCCGTAATCACCAGTACGGGCATATTGGGAAATCGACTCTTTATAACCTTTAAAACTTTCAGGCCGTCAATATCGGGCATGAAAATATCAGTAATAAGATAATCATAGGCTATGCCCTTTTGTTGAGAATTATTCAATTCATGTATTGCGGAAATTCCATCAGGGCATGCCACTGCACCGTAATCATGCTGTACCAATCCGACGGTAAGATTACGCCGTACTTCAGGTTCATCATCAATAATCAGAACTCTTCCCTTCATGGCCTTCTCCAAATTAACGTTTTCTATGAAACGGTAAGCATGTAATGACAGGAAGGATTTTACCCGAACCCGCCACTGACACTACGATTTTCCCGAACTGACTATTTTCGTGTCCTGTTCCACCCTGTTGGAGATTCAAACATCGACCGTGTTCAGCACAGACGTCTCCAACTGATGAATCATAGCCTGTGCCGCAATATAACGATGAAAAATAATTCAGGGAATCTTTAATAAATAATCAGTTTTATCATGACCGTACGGAATAGTTCCGGGAGGTGGAACATTAAAACAGTATAGCCCCCCACTGAAGATAATGTATTCGATAACTCTCGCAACCTGCATGAAAAAAGCCGGAGAGAAGCGCGCTCTCCGGCCTACCTTAACATTACATTCATTATCACCCTGAGCTGAATCAGAACCCGTATCCTTCCTTCAACTGTTCATTACTTGGCAGCCCGTCATAAACCTCCCCTCGCGGGCCCTTCCACTGATTGCTGCCCAACGGCTCAAGTTCGATCGGTGTGCGGGAGCCGTTGCTGTTTTCCACCATGACCGTGGTGGTTCCCACGTCCTTACTCTCCACCACCACCGGCGGCTCGCAGACTTCATAAAATCCGTCCCGATAACAGTAGTAGACATTGTTATGGAAAAAGAAAACATCACCACCGATCACTATGCGCCGTGCATGGTAAGGAAGAAATCTAATCCGGGGCGCCCTGACCACCTCGTAACCATGTGCGTGACGGATATAATAAACGCCGTTACAGTGATAATAGAAGCGCGGCCCCACATGGATTGTTCGATACACGCCTGGAAGCGAAATCACGATCCTCCCGAAGGGCGCCGGAATGACGACCCTGCCCAGCGGCCCCCCCCTGTAGTAGCGGCCATCCCGGTATGAATAATGGGGATGACGCTGCGGAACAGGGTGATTATGTTGCCGGATCTGGGGAGCTGGCCCCCGCTGACCACTTCTCTCTACCCGGACCTGATGACCAGGTTTCCGCTGATTGTTTTTCTCTACACGACTCTGATGGCCAGGCCCCCGCTGACCACTTCTCTCTACCCGGACCTGATGACGGCTTTTCCCTCCCCGATTGGCGGAAAAGCCCGGCATCATTGTCCCCGTAAGTGCTATCGCGGCAGCCACGACGGCAAATTTCTTCCAGCTGGTCGCCCGTTGCAGTTTCATATTCAACTCCTTTTAGAGGTGGCGTTTATTGTTCTAACACCTCTATACGACGTTCACCATAAACAAATCCGCTCATTATCAGGGGTGAGCTTCAAGCGCGAAATAGCGGCAAAAGGGAAGGTCCAAAGAAGGGTTATAGTCCAGTAAAGTTAAGTTCACCCCCCCCTGCGATCAATGCGATAGTCAAGCAGCGAAGACAAGACGCATTCCCTTTATAATCCCGAGTAGCCGAGGTAAATGTTAAACCATAATTCATGGGGATGATGTTTTCTAAAAAAAACCTGTTTCAATTTAATACCGAAAACCAGCTTTCGTATATTCATTCCGATCCCGTAGGTCTGACCGTAACGGGTAATGAACGAAAAATCGGTCGTACTGTCTTCAGATGGAAAATATGAAACCACCAATATCAAACCCGGATCAAATTCTATAAATGCGCGTGCGTTTTCGTTGATCTTCAGGTATCCTTTGGGTACCGGCGCGATACTCAAGAAATGATATCCTGCTTTCCCACTATCACCCAACTCCTTTTTTCCGCCGAACCAGGTATAATCGAGATGAAGGCCTGCGCCAAAATACTCATAGAAATTCGTGTTCGTTTCGAATGCTGCATGAACACCAGGATATATATCGCGCGCTTGGTCGCCTGCATATAACGCGAGTCCGCCCGATAGCGAAATACTGGAATATTCGAAACCGGCAAAAAGAGTTGTCGCGCCGAGGAAAACAGCCATGATTGCCTTCTTCATTTATTAAAACTCCTTTCATCGACGGGAATCCGGTGTACCGAAGGTTGTATTTCATACGATGGGAGTATATGTACTTTTTTCCGGATCTTCCACCTTGTTGACATTGCTTGCGGGAATGTGCTGAAATGGCATCATTATAAAAATAGTTGACGACGACTGCAGAGTCTATCACGGCATGATTCATCTCCCCCCTTGAAGGAGCGATGTCCGCTCCGTGCCAGAAACAGAAAAAGCAATTATGGATTTTAAATCCTAAAAAATACATGAGTATAGTCGGTCTCCCCTGCCGGATGATTTAAATGTCAGTGCTTTTAGAAATATAACGGTTTATTTTACTATCGATGTCTTTCGATAGATCGGCAAACCTTTGGATTTCCCTGCAATCACGTAATTACCTTTCGGCAGAGGCAGTGAGCCGCTTTGAAGAAGATCATTTATCGTGGAAAGTAACAATGTGCCGGAATACCGCAGCATCAGTTTGCCCTTCATATCGAGTACAACAACAGACGATATACCGCCATTTCCCTTCTGCCATGAAACCGGCGGATGAAGGGAGGTAATGGTTTGTGCAGAAAGACCGTCGAGAACGGATATTCCGTCAACCGAATAGGTTGGCGAGCCGGAAGCATACATTGCTGCTGCAGGCACTTCCCTTTGAGCGGAAACGTCCCAGAAGCGATAACAAAGCGTCTCACCGG
Organism: Chitinispirillaceae bacterium; assembly: GCA_016929415.1. Lineage (GTDB taxonomy): Bacteria > Fibrobacterota > Chitinivibrionia > Chitinivibrionales > Chitinispirillaceae > JAFGNB01. The sequence continues at coordinate 103,329 of JAFGIW010000172.1, forward strand.
CCTTGATTCCGTCAACGTCAGTTGTTCGCTCATCATCTCCCCAGACAGTTATGACGGTATTCGCATTATTCCATACTACGGCACCGACGCATAGTCCGTCGGCGGTAAAAACCCCGATTTCATCGTCAGGATTCAGCGTCGTTCCATTAATGGCCGGAATTATTGACGATTGTATGAGTACCGTCATATTGTTACCGGTATTCGATGTGTAACTGAAATGCATCTGTCCGGATACGGAAAGCGTGAGTAAAAGCAGGATAGTGCTCAAAAGATAACAATTTCGAGGATGAGCTGTCATTGGAGTCCTCATGTAATTCTCGAATTCTTATACCCTACGGTTGAAAATCATCATTCTAATGAGAAAGTGCTCCGAAGGGTAAAAAAATCGGTTTCCAGAATATAGGAATAGTTTCCCTTTCCCAATGTATCGATTGAAACGGGTAAGGTATGGCGGCCTGCAGGCATTTTTTCACGCATACGGCGCACCTGTTTCCCCGAATTGTCAAGAACCGTGAATTGTACCGACGAAAGCCCGGGGAGCTGAAACGAAACGGTATATGACCCTTCCGCTGCATCCTCTTCCCAGAAGGTTGAAAACGGATCGGATTTTAAAAGAAAAGGGCTTAATACCAAGCGCCGCACGGCGCTCTTTCCGGATATGGCGTCGCCATTTTTACCGCGTACCCGCCACCAATACACCCCCTTATTGAATCGTTTGACCCGCAGGAAAGTGTCACTTGTGAATAATGCCGAATCGATTGCAGGCTTTTTACAGAAAGAATCATTGAAAATTTCAACGGCATAACGCCGAATACTCTTTGCCCCGCGATGCCAGGAAAAGAGAATGCTGTCACCTGCTATGACGGCCGCATCGGTGGGAGTGATCAGGTTGATTCCACTGTCTCCATCGAAAACGATATTCTTCGTAACTTTTTTTTCTCCGACCGGCACCGACGGACCTGTACTTTTACGATTCCCCTGTTTTCCTTTTTGTGTAGAATACACCACTTCTGAAAGACCGGTTTGGTGATCCTCCGTCGCCGGTTCGGCGGAACGACGGTTGATAGTATCAGGTAATGCCACCGTTTGTACTCTCTCCCCGGCCGCGATATGAGACAGTATGGCAATACCATCGGAGGAATAACGGCTGCTCCCGGAGGCGAATTTAACAACCGCCCGGTACTCCGCATTCTCATCCGCATCCCAAATGCGAAAGTTGATCGTCTCGCCGGTTTTTATACCGTCCGCAACCGGCGTCTGTTCATTATCGCCCCATACTGTTATTGCCGCATTCTTTCTATTCCAGACGACACTTCCCACGCATCTCCCATCAGAAGTTAAAACTCCGATTTCATCACCCGATGAGAGCGGTTTACCGCTTATTGAAGGATTAATTGCGGATTTAACCAATACCGTCATATTATTGCCGGTATTTGGTTCATAAGTAAAATGAACCTGAGATGAAGCCTCGATCGCAAATAAAACCCCTACAACTGCTCCATTGATAAACCACATTCGACTCATTTTGTCACCCACCCTTATTGATATAAAACCCCATCCAGGCTATATTAGGAATACATCGACGACGCGGTTTTTTCCCTATTGATTATTTCAACAGCATAACCTTTACCGTCTTACTGAATCCATTCGCATCCATTCTGCAAATACCCCAGGTCGCCATCGTGTTGTTTCGAGACCCCAATGTTAGAGTATGATACCCTGCCTGCATCTCCTTGTTGACAAGAACAGAGAGAAGCCGCCCGCGTGCATCGTAAAATCTGATCCGCACCGGAACGCCGGAATACCCGGCAATACGAGGCACCGCTATACGGATACGAGATGAACCCGTACTGTAGGAAAGATCGAATGCCGTAGGCAGAGAACGTGCACGGTCCAGTATGCCGGTCGACAGTTCATATATTGCCGTAAGTGTTACATTCCCTTCGGTAAGGACAACCTTTGCAGGTTGCTCAGTTGAATCGAAGAGTACGGCTGTTCCCGCAGTGATTCGCCATTTGGTAAAAATGCTGCCGGATATCGGTGACGCAGTCACGCGCACGGTGTCGCCGTGATTGACAGAAGTATCTTTATCGGTAATTTCATCAGCGCCACCAACAACATGTGCTATTGAAAGCGTATATGTGTTTATCTCGAAAAGTGCCCTGACTTCGGCATTTCCTGAAGAAAGTACGGCACCGGTTGAGCCCTTGGTGGAATCGTCGATGTCAGGGCTGCCGGTAATTTTCGTCCAATGGGTAAAATGATAACCGTCATTGGCAGTTGCTTCGATCTGCGTAGAAACGCCGGATACTACCGTCATCTCACCTGAAAGAGTAACCGTACCACCTTCACTTGAGCTGATGGTTAATATATAGGTAATAATGTTCCACTGAGCGTAAAGCGTCACGTTCGCGCTCCCCATCGTGAAGCTCGCGCCCCCGGCATAGCCGGTTCCGCTTCCGTCAGCGGCAGTGTTCCAGCCCGCAAAGGTCGAGCCGCTCTTTACAAAACTTCCCGTGTTGCCGAGCACCGTCACGCCGGCTCCCCCCAGGTAGCTGTTGCCGTCGACAGGCACCTCACCGCCTGTATTGCCGTTGCCGTTATAGGTCAAGTTGTAGGTGGGAAGCACCGTCCACTGCGCGTACAGCGTCACGTTCGAACTGCCCATCGTGAAGCTCGCACCGCCGGCATAGCCGGTTCCGCTTCCGTCAGCGGCAGTGTTCCAGCCCGCAAAGGTCGAGCCGCTCTTTACAAGACTTTCCGTGTTGCCGAGCACCGTCACGGTAGCTCCCTCATGATAATTATTCGCATCGGAAGGCACCGAACCACCGGTATTGCCGTTGCCGTTATAGGTCACGTTGTAGGTGGGAAGCACCGTCCACTGAGCGTACAGCGTCACATTCGCAGCGCCTATGGTGAAGGTGGCTCCACCGGCATAACCGGTTCCGCTTCCATCTGCGGCAGTGTTCCATCCCGCAAAGGTCGAGCCGCCCTTCACGAGACTTTCCATGTTGCCGAGCACCGAAACTGTAGCACCCTGCGGGTAGCTGTTGCCATCGACCGGCACCGCACCGCCCGTATTTCCATTGCCATTATAGATCAGCGAATACGTAGGAATCTCTGTCCACTTCGCATACAGGGTCACGTCGGCAACGCCCATGGTGTAACTCGCCCCGTCGGCATACGCAACCGCACCGCCGGAAGTTGTCGCCCAACCGGCGAAGGTCCATCCCGCTTTCGTAAAGGCATTCGCCGTAAGATTCGCCGACGAACCGCAGGCAATGGTCTGATCACCCACTGTGCCCGTTGCACCCGCGTCATTCTTATCGAAGGTAATGGTATAGGAGTTTGCCCTCCACTTCGCATACAGGGTCACGTCGGCAATGCCCATGGTGTAACTTGCCCCGTCGGCATACGCAACCGCACCGCCGGAAGTTGTCGCCCAACCGGCGAAGGTCCATCCGGATTTCGAAAAGGCATTCGTCGTGAGATTTGCCGACGAACCGCAGGCAACGGTTTGTGCACTCATGATGCCCGTCGCGTCGGCGTCATTCTTATCGAAGGTAATGCTGTAAGTGTTTGCCGTCCACTTCGCATACAGGGTCACGTCGGCAGCACCCATCGTGTAACTCGCCCCGTCGGCATACGCAACCGCACCCCCGGACGTTGTCGCCCAGCCGGCAAAGCTCCATCCAGCTTTACTAAATCCATTCGCTGCAAGCTTCGCCGATGAACCGCAGGCAATGGTCCGGGCGCTCATGCCGCCCGTCGCTCCCGCGTCATTCTTATCGAAGGTAATGCTGTAAATATCGACAGCCCACTGCGCATAAAGCGTTACATCTGTCGTCCCCATGGTGAATATTGCTCCAACGGCATACGCAGTCCCGCTTCCGTCGGTGGCGGTGTTCCATCCGTTAAAGGTCGAGCAGGTCTTCTCAAGGTTTCCCTCATTATCGAGCACCGTAACGGTTGATCCCTGTGGGTAAATCTCGTCATCGACCGGCACCGCACCGTTCGTATTCCCGTTGCCGTTATAGGTCACCGTATAGGTGGAAGCAACCAAACTCGATAAAACAGCCATTCCATCCACTGAATAGTCGGGTCCGCCGAAAGTATAAGAAACGACTGCAGGAATTTCCAAGGATCGCGACTCGTCCCACACCCGAAAATTCAGGATATCGCCCGCCTCCATACCATCCTTTTCCGATGTCTGCTCATCATCACCCCATACGGTGATGTGCGTATTGGTATCAGCCCAGACTGTGGCACCGACAAGAAGCTCATCGGGTGTAAAAACCCCGATCTCATCACCAATCTGTATTGCCGAACCATCGACGGTCGGATTGATTGATGCCGGCACGCCAACTATCATATTGTTTCCGGTGTTGGAGGTAAATGTGTAATGCTGCGCAAACAGCCCAACAGCCGGAGCCATGAGAAAAAGCGTGAAAGACACACATTTTTTTAAAAAACTATTCATACCGTCTCCTCTGCATTAATCGGATTCAGCCTGATTATGGAAAAATCAACGTTACTGCTGATTTCATGTGGATTTTATATCCTTGTCCCGGTTTCATCATGCCGATTGTATTGATTGAATATTCAGGCCAGTATACGTTGCCTTCATTATCTTTGACTAAAGTTATTTCCGATTCCAGCCCGTTCAACGCTGTTTCAATCGACATTTCGTTCTGCGGTAAATACGCAATCATGCTCCAGCCTGCGGTCAATGAAATCGGTGTTGAGGCGACCTCAATGACCCTGCCGGGCGTACGTATGGTATCCGCAGAAAGGGTGTACACTTTATACCCTTCTCCCGTTGTAATGGAACCGATCGTATTTATGTCGAATTCCGGCCAATAAACCTGACCCGCGTTGTTCTTAACCAATACAAGATCTTCAATGGAAGCGAAAACCGTCTCAATAAACGAATCAAGAGGGTGAATATTGAAGGATATCATATTCCAACCGGGGGCAAAAACAATCTCCAGCAGCTTATTGACGGTTAACACCGCGGCGTCGGTTGTATTACTTCCTCCGACATTGCTAACCACACAGCGGAACGTCGCTCCGTCATCAGCCATGGTTACCTGATCAATAGTGTACGATGCTCCGGTCGCTCCGGTAATATCGCCGCCGTCACGACGCCACTGGTAGCCCAATGAAGTCCCTGTTGCTACAACGGCAAAGGTCACCGTCGAGCTTTCATCGACCGCCTGAGAGGCCGGCTGCGTCGTAATCTCCGGCGGAAGCATCGTTACCGTGAGAACCGCTTCGTTGCTTGTCACCGAGCCGGCGGCATTGCTGACTTTACAGGTAAATATCGCCCCGGCGTCCACCATTGTTGCCGCCGCAGTGGTAAACGATGCCGATGTCGCTCCGGGAATGTCGCCCCCGTCACGCCGCCACTGGTAGCCGAGGTCGGTGCCGCTAGCCGCAACGGTAAACGTTGCCGTTGCTCCCTCGGTGACTGTCTGGGATGCCGGTTGCGTTGTGATTACCGGTGGAAGCATTGTTACCGTGAGATCTGCCGCGTCACTCGTTTCCGTACCTGCGGCGTTACTTACGACGCAACGGAACTCTGCTCCATCGTCCGCCATTGTTGCCGCATCGATGGTATAGGAAGCGTCGGTCCCTCCGGCGATGTCGCTACCGTCACGACGCCACTGGTAGCTGATGTCGGTGCCGGTAGCTGCAATAGTAAACGTTACCGCCGAACCTTCATCAACCGTCTGGGAAACCGGCTGCGTCGAGATTACCGGTGGAAGCATTGTTACCGTGAGAACCGCCGGACCACTCGTGACTGAACCTCCGTCGTTGCTCACGACACAGAGGAACTCTGCTCCATTGTCCGTCATTGTTGCCGCATCGATGGTATAGGAAGCGTCGGTCCCTCCGGCGATGTCGCTGCCGTCACGACGCCACTGGTAGTTTAACGCCGTGCCGGTCGCCGCAACGGTAAACGTCACCGCGGCGCCCTCATCGATCGTCCGGGAGTACGGTTGTGTCGTGATCTCCGGCGGAAGCATGGTCACCGTAAGAATTGCAGCCTCACTTGTTACCGTGCCCCCGACATTGCTGACGATGCAGAGGAACTCTGCTCCATCGTCCGCCATTGTTGCCGGATCGGTGGTATAGGAAGGCTCGGTCGCTCCGGAAATATCGCTGCCTCCCCGCTGCCACTGGTAGCCGAGGTCGGTGCCGATGGCCATGATCGTAAACGTAGCCGTCGAGCCTTCATCCACCTTCTGTAATGCCGGTTGCGTCGTTATTGTCGGCGGAAGCATCGTGACCGTGAGTGTTACCGGGTCGCTGGTTACCGCACCTGCGGAATTGGTGACGACACAGGTGAATATTGCACCGTCGTCCGAAATGGTAAGTTCATCAGTGGTATACGATGATCCGGTCGCTCCGGCAATATCACTGTCGCCCCGTCGCCACTGGTAACTGACGTCGGAGCCCAATATGTCAATGGAAAAGGTCGCCGTCTCCCCTTCAGTTACCGTCCGGTCAACAGGCTGCACCTTGATCTCCGGGGGAAGCCTGTTCACCGTCAGTTCCGCTTCACCGCTCGGTACCGTACCGGCGGTGTTGCGGACGACGCAACGGAAAATTACTCCATCATCATCCATGGTGGTCGCAGCCGTCGTATATGCCGCACCGGTCGCTCCGGGAATGTCGCTGCCGTTACGCTGCCACTGATATCTTAAAGAAACACCCGTCGCGGCAATGGTAAAGGCCGCGCTCGAACGTTCATCAACCGTCTGAGAGGCAGGATGCGTAACGATCACCGGTGGAAGCATGTTCACCGCCAACGTCGCGCCGTTACTGGGAACAGCACCACCCGGATTGCTGACCACGCAGCGGTATAATGATCCGCTGTCTTCAAATACGGCCGGCGGCGTGGTATACGTCGCCTCCGTGGCGCCCGGAACGTCCGAATACGGCGGTTCCGACGTCGGCAGGTAATATCTGACAATAAGAATCGGTCGTAAACTCTCCGTCGCGGCCTCGCTCGAACCGAACTGAAAACCATCGCCCTTCGACTCCGCGAGCGAATGAATATTTTCAATAACGAATCCGTTATTCGCAATGGTGCCGTTTATCCAGTCCTGAATCAGCATCACCATCGAATCGCTTTTACAAGTAACGGTTCCCGTAATGTTGTTGTATCCATGATTGTTCGCCGTCGAATAAGGAGCCCCATGAACGGATACCCTGAAACTGCTCGCGGCGACATCGTCAAAAGGAATGCCGTTTCCGTCGTTGACGCTGTTCCATGTTGAAGCCTCATCCCATGGCACATAGCATGCGTGGACGGCGAAATCCTGCCCTTCCTGGCTGATATTCAATCGCAGATCGGCGCCGATCACCACCGCATCCGGCGGCAGTGCCGAAAGGTCGAACTTCAACAATCCCAACCGTTCATTCGTAATCGAAGTGCCGGCGCTGTTGTAATTCTTATCGACAATAAATACGTCTTCATCGTGAACGTCTGAAACTTCGTCGCTGTGAATATAGGTGTCTTCACAACCGGCATACGAGGCGTACCCCTGCCTGAAAGTGTCTTCAACGGCCGCTACTTTGATATTGTAGTATTTGCGTAAAGGATAATTGTCGGCCGAACATCCCGTTATCAACGTATCGCCGGATTCGGAGGAGGTATAAAAATCAACGTCATTCGGATCGAAACAGATCCCTTCCCCATGCGGCTCATTGTCCCAGTGGGAACTTGGACGGCCGCCGTCGACAAAAGCGGAAACCGTTACGGGTGTGGCCTGGAGGGCCTGAATGACCGTTTGTGCCGACGTGTCCCTGCTGAAGAAATAGACATTCCGGTAGCCCCGCAGCAATATCTTCGTTCCGTCTTTACTGATGGTGCCTCCGGTGACATACCCGCCGTTCATATTATTGAAAGGAACCGCACTGACCATGCCATCCCAGGCATTGCCTTCAAACGAAAGTGTCTGGATCCCTGAATAACTGCTCTGATGCTGGAGAGAATACACTTTAGGGGGATTGATCCTTTTTGTAATAATGAACAGCTTGTTTGTTCTACTGTCAAACATGAGACATTCGGCGTCTTTGCGCGACGGAACGTTGTCGGCCGGATACTCACAAATAATAGATTCGATGCTCTCGGGTGGGATGGTACCGTTACCGCCGGTGATTGTCGGTTCCGTGACCCGTCTGATGGTGATTGTCGACCGGCTGCTCGAATTATCACCTATGTCACCCAAATAGATATAACCGATCCCGTCGACGACTCCGCTGGTGATATCTTCGTTGTCGGCAGCATTGATGCCGCTCAGATACCACTCTCCCTTATGCGACGCATCGTCTATACTGATCGCAAGGAGTGTGTCGATCGACTTGTCACTGTGACACCAGAGGTGCCCGAGGTTCTCCGGCTTTCGGGACTCGGTCATTCCGCTGATCTCTTCCCAGATTTTCTGATAGGGAAGATTACCGATTTTTATTCCGTCTTTCCACATGGGATTAAAACCGTTTTTCTGCCATTGATAGGCAAGCTCGTCACCTGTCGCCGTAACGGTAAAAGTAGCGGTCGCACCCTCGTCAACCGTCTGGGAGACCGGGTGTGTCTCAATTACCGGCGGAAGCATGGTTACCGTGAGAACAGCTTCGTTGCTCGTTACCGTCCCGCCCTCATTGCTCACCACGCAACGGAACGTTGCACCATTATCCGATAAAATCGTCACCGGGGTGGTATATGAAGCATCGTTCGCTCCTCCGGTGATGTCGCTGCCGTCCCGCTGCCACTGGTAACTCAGAGCGGTGCCGGTTGCGACAACCGTAAAGGTTGACGTCGAGCCCTCAACCACCGACTGCGAGGCGGGATGCGTAGTGATTACCGGCGGAAGCATATTCACCGTGAGAATCGCCGCGTCACTCACTACCGAACCGGCGGCATTGCTGACAACACAGCGGAAAGACGCATCGTCGTCGTCCATCGTTGTCGCGTCTATCGTATACAATGCAGCGGTCGCTCCTTCGATATCTTCCGCCTCGCGCTGCCACTGGTACCCGATATCGGTACCGGTTGCGACAACCGTAAAAGTGGCCGCAGAGCCTTCATCGACCGTCTGATCTGTGGGGTGGGTGACAATCGAAGGTGGAAGCATGTTCACCGTGAGAATCGCCGCGTCACTCGTTACCGATCCTCCCTCATTGCTGACAACGCAGGTGAAACTTGCACCATCATCACCCATGGTCGTCGCATCCGTCGTATATGATGCCGCGGTCGCTCCGGAAATATCGCTGCCGCCACGCCGCCATTGGTAGCTCAACGAGGTACCGGTTGCGACAACAGTAAAGATCGCGGTTGAGCCTTCATCAACTGTCTGATCTGCAGGGTGAGTAGCGATCTCCGGCGGAAGCATGTTCACCGTGAGAACCGCCGCGTCACTCGTTACCGATCCTCCGACATTACTTACCACGCAGGTAAACTCCGCTCCGTTATAGTCCATGGTTGCCGCATCTACTGTATACGACGCTTCGGTCGCTTCGTCGATAGCGGTACCGTCACGATACCACTGGTACCCGATATTGGTGCCGGCTGCAACGACCGTAAAAATCGCCGGCAAGCCCTCATCAACCGTCTGCGATGCCGGTTGCGTTTCGATTACCGGAGGAAGCATCGTTACCGTCAACGTTGCAGCATCGCTGGTAACACTTCCGCTTGCATTGCCGACAATGCAGAGGAACGTTGCGCCGTTATCCGCCATCGCTGCCGATTCGAGAGTGTACGAAGATTCGGTCGCCCCTTCAATATCGTCGCTGCCGCGCTGCCACTGGTAGCTCAGCGAGCTTCCGGTCGCGACTATAGTAAAGGTCGCCGGCGAGCCCTCATCAACCGTCTGCGATGTCGGTTGCGTTTCGATTACCGGAGGAAGCATCGTTACCGTAAGTATCGCCGCGTTACTCGTTACCGATCCCGCGGTATTGTTGACTACGCAGGTGAAACTTGCACCATCATCACCCATGGTAACTGCGTCCGTCGAATAGGTATCTTCATTCGCCCCCTCGATAGCAGTGCCGTTACGCTGCCACTGGTAGTTGAGAAAGGAACCGGTAGCGACAATGGTAAAGGTCGCCGTAGCCCCCTCATCGACTGTCTGAGAGAGGGGGTGTTCCGTAATGACCGGGGCAACCGCAATGGTTACCGTCAATACGGCATCGGTGCTTGTTACCGATTCGACGGCGTTACTGACGACACAATTGAATACCGCCTCGTTGTCGTCAATGGTTACCTCACCCGTGGTATATGAGGGATCGGTGGCGCCGTCGATGGCGCTGCCGTCACGCTTCCACTGATAGCTCAGCAAGCTTCCTATCGCTTCAATGGTAAAGGTCGCCGTCATGCCTTCATCGACGGTCTGGGAGGCCGGCTGGGTCACGATCACCGGTGGAAGCATGTTCACCGTAAGAACCGCCGGCTCACTTGTTACCGAGCCTCCATCATTGCTGACCACGCAGGTAAACTCCGCTCCGTCGTCATCCATGGTTGCCGCATCGA
>JAFGIW010000173.1 GCA_016929415.1 Chitinispirillaceae bacterium
GATGCATTTGGCCAGCTCGGTACAGCAGCCCGAATCGGATTCGAGAATATCAAGCGCCTTTATCACCGTAAAGGGAAATCCCCAGTTTTTGTTGAGTACCGCCCCGATGTCCTGCAGTTTTTTCTCCGTCTTCACCGCCGGATCGAAGAGGCGTTCCGCCACCACCCGGTTGACATCAACGGCGAGCGCCTGTTCCGGAGAGACCGGATCGTCGCCCGGTGCGATGAGCGAATGGATTTTCACCAGAAGGTCCGCGAAGGCGAACGGATACCGGATTGTATCAATGATGGTCTTTTCATCCGTTGCCTGATCACTGAGTTCCGCCACGATTTTGGTGACAAACGGATCCGGCGATGCCGGCATGATCAGCAAAATGGCGATATCGTTGGTCCTTACCGATTTCTGCACCCGTGCCGCCAGAAGAGCGTCCTTGGGGTTTTCGCACGACAGATCGGCGACCACCATTTTCGGCAACATCTGGCTCGCTTTGATACCGGCCAGAAACGAGGTATTGGCCTGTAACACCCGGTAATTACACTGCACCAGCCCGACAGTGAGAATTTCCCGCATACGCTCACGTGGGGAAAAAAGGAGAATGAGCGGACCGGTATTGTTCGCGCCGAAAAATCCGGGTATTTTTTTTCGCTTCACAACAGCTCCAGGCCGGTCGAAAAAGAAAGTGGAGAACTCTCTCATTATACATCGAATTCCGGATATTGCCAATAGAACAGAAGCGGGCGGCAACGGACATTCCACCCGCCGCACAATCTATTTTATAAACCAATTCATCCCTGTCAGTACGGGCGTCTACCATTACCCCGCCGAGGCGGCGGCCGCTGTTGCAGTCGCCGCCTGCAGGGAATTCATTGCATTGCACCACTACTCGTGCGACATCATCTTCGCCTGTTTCTCGGAGAGGGATCTGCGCATCTACCGGAAGCTGCTCGGGGGCTGACGGAACCTTCAGCGCCCCGCTTTTTTCTGCGTGGGGTTCCGGTTCTGAAGGGCACCGTGCTTCACCGCCGCTTACCCTGGCGCAGTAGAAGCTCGCCGAAGAGCAGCACCCCCAGCATCAGCCACGGCACGAGCCACCCGATTGCCCTGCCGCGGCCTTCCATGGACGCGAGCAGTTCCCGCGGCGAAACGACGGTCCAGCGACCGGCGGCGGGCAGCCGGTAATCGAGCCGGCTCTCGAGCGTGTCGGGAGCGACCACCTGGAGATACGGCGCCCCCCCCGGAGGCACGACGGTGTAAACTCCCGGCGATCCGACGACGAACGAGGGCTGTTGCTGCAGCTGTAAAACAGGGGCGTTGTCCGCGCCGAGCAGCTGCGCGGGCACCCTGCTCCCATACCAGGGATTTTTTATCGCGGCGCCGGCGATCCATACCTCGCTGCGTCCATCGAGTGCCGAACAGGCGGAGCGGACAAGCCGGTCGATGAAGGGCACATAAAACCCGGTTTCGCAGAGATTGTTCGCGGAAGTGATGCCCAGCGGCGTGGCCGCGACGATCCAGGGCCGGCCGAACGCGTCGGACGTCCCCACGGCCAGCGGCTTATTGTTTGTCAATAGAAGCAGCGGCGTTCCCTTCAGTCCGTCGGCATACGCGTACACCCGCGCCTCCGCCACCCGCATTGAAGGAAACCCCCGCCAGAGGCCGGAGATGGTATCGGGGAGCCGGACGTTAAGCGGAGGATCGGTTTTTTTCGGCACGGCATCGATTGATAACCGGTGGAGCAGGTGCGCCTCCGCGTGCGGCGCCGTATCGCCGCTCCCCGCGGTGACGATGAACGCCTGTTTCTTCGATCCCCGGTAGTTCTGCAGCAGTTCAAGCGGCCGGGCGACGTTATGGTACCCGTTGACGATAATGACGTCGGCCGAGTCGCATGTGCCGGAGGTGACTGCTTCGGGAGCGTAGGCGGCGATTGCACCCCACCGCTCCCCTTCCGACGCCTTCAGTGCGGCGGCGATCGGGTAATTTTCCGCCTCATCGCCGACGATCAGCACCGAAAAACCTTCACCGCGGCCGACAACAAAATGGCTGATATTGTCAAATGCAAGCGGATCTTCGCCCTGGAGAGCCACGCTCCCCCATCCGGCCCCTCCCGCGCGGTGGGCGATCATCGTGACGGTCGTATCGATGTCCGCCGCGAGCGTGCAGGGAGCAGGCGGCATGCGGATTGTGCCGATCGTTGCAAAACAGCTTCCGGAAAATCCCCTCCTTCCGGAGGTGATCAGGCGGGCGGTGATCACCGCTTCCCGGTCGGAAGTTGCCGACGCTCTCATCACTGCGGCGTCCCACGGCTTCTTCGGCGTCAGCGGAATGCCGATGACCGGAACTTTTTTCACCGCCTCCGACGACATGACGTCTTCGAGGGCGGCGGTGGTCGACGTCTGAAAATCGCTTACCATCATAAACGCCGGCCGTTTCGAAGACCGGACCGCACGTTCGCATGCCTGCTGCAGCGGCGCCGTCCCGGGTGCATGACGGATGGAAAAGGAGAAGTCGTGCATCTCTTCCAGGCCGACGAATTCCTGCTGGTCGTGGTCGTAAAAAAACATTCCGGCCGCCGACCTTTTCATTGCCAGCGAATCGACCAGCAGCCGTGCCCGTTCCCCGATCGGCAGGCCGTTTTCACGGTACTCCATGCTCGGCGTACGGTCGATCCAGACAAATACTTCGTACTGCGGACCGCTGATGACCCGCAGCGGATCGTTTTTGAAAAAAGGCCGGGCGAAGAGCAGCACCAGCAACGTTACCAGCAACAGCCGCACGATAAGCAGCAGAAGCCTTCGCAGGCGCCTCGAACGGTTCGAGACAATTGCCGATTCGTCGAAAAAACGCAGCGTCGAGAAAGCAAGATGCAGCGTCCGCGGACGTTTGAGCAAATGCACCAGCAGCACGACACAAAGAAATGTCAAGGCCCATAAAAACGCCGGCTCCAGAAAACCGACGGTCTTCAGCATAACCGCCGCCTGGTCTGGAGCACCCTTATGAGGGCATGCACGAAGGGTTCATCAGTTTCGATGGCGGCAAAATCGGCCTTCAGCTCGCGGCACCCCCGTTCAATGATCCCGTAATGACGGGCGATACCATCGCGCAGGCTGCATGAGGCGGTGTGCCCGTCAAGAAGAAGCGTCCGGCCGGTCTCCATGTCGCGCAATTGATAGGTGCGGTTGCGCGAAAAGTCCCGTTCCCGCGGATCGATCACCCAGATGAGCAGCACGTCCTGCCGTTTGAACCGCAGATGGCGCAACCCCTGCACGATGTCGCGCGGGTCGTCGAACAGGTCGGTAAGGATGATCGTCAGCCCGCGCCGCCGCAGACCCCGTGCAAGTCGGTCGATCGATACGCCGCAGCGCGTCTGCGCCCCGGCAGCCGTCCGGTCGAGGGCGGAGAGGATGTTTTTCAGCTGTAGATTGGTGGAGCGGGGCGGCAGGTAGGTCGTGACCTGCTCATCAAAGGCCGCGAGCGCCACCGCGTCGCGCTGGCGTATCAGTATCCAGGCAATGGAGGCCGCAAGCGTACGTGCGTATTCGAATTTACTCATGCGGCCGTCGGCGGCGAATCCCATCGAAGCGCTTTTGTCGATCATGAGATGCGCGAAGAGGTTGGTCTCGTCTTCGAAGAGACGTACGTACGACCGGTCGGTCTTCGCGTATTTCCGCCAGTCGATCGCCCGCGCCGACTCCCCCGTCTGATACGGCCGGTACTCCGAGAACTCGGCGCTGAACCCGTGATACGGGCTCTTGTGAAGTCCGGCGATCATCCCCTCGACGATGAGCTTCGCGCGCAGGTTGAGGTTGCGGATCGGCGCGAGATGTTCAGGATCAAGAAATGAAAGGTCGCTCATGGTACATCGTGCCGGTTGCTTCCGGTCGCAGGGTTGCCGATCCGGTCAGCGGTCATCGTTGATAAAAGTTTTCGTGGTCCGGAGGATGAGATCGTTCCTGCGCCGCTCGCCGGTAAAACGCACGACCGCCTCCGCGACCGCCGATTTCATCACGCCGATATCATCCTTGCTGAACGCGCTGACGAACAGCGCATCAGGCCAGGCGATCGACAGCTGTTTGCGTTTGAACGGATCGTCGACCAGATCGATCTTGTTGAAAACGACAAGCCGCGCAATGGCGTCGGCCTGCAGGTCGGCGAGCACCTGCTCAACGGTTTTCATCTGCTGCTCGATCCATGCGCTCGATGCGTCCATGACGAGCAGCAGAAGCTGCGCCTCGCTCACCTCGCCGAGCGTGCTGCGGAACGA
>JAFGIW010000174.1 GCA_016929415.1 Chitinispirillaceae bacterium
AGCGGGTTCGGCGATCGGCGGAGGATAAAAACTTAAGGGAAATGTTGAAAAATATTGTCGGGAAAACCCCTCGGTGAAAATTCAGGCGAACTTACTACTACTTTGTTAAAATGACGTTGCAATAAATAAACGTCATTCCTGCGAAGGCAGGAATTCAGAATAAAAAGTGTGGATGCCGGATAAAACAAAGCGACTTAATAGAAACGGTGCATTGCACCGGATACCTTGCGCTTAAAGAACGTAGTGACAACTCCGGCATGACGGCCTTACCTTTAAAGTAACAAAGTAGTATTAAGAGGGGGGGGGATCAAGAGGAATGTCAAAAAAAAGTTATGAAAGGTACTTCAATGTCAACCGGAGTTATGATCTTTCGGAAACACAATGGTGACGTGTCATAGGCCGTATTTTAGAAAATCATCCATTGTTATCCCTCTGCAGCAACCGGTCTCAAACCGTTCCAAATTGATGACTGTCAATGTGCACCTGTGTGCGAAAGGTCACCTATGGTCAGGATTCACGTCTGATTCAAAAATTATTACGGCATGTCATCAAATAAAATACATTGAAATAAAATGAGTTAAGTGGTATATTTGAAAACTGGAAGATAGCATTCCAATTTTCAAAGGTTGTTTATGAGAGTACCTCGTACTGTTGCAATTGATATAAAAAAATCATTAACTGAAATTCCGGTAACAGCATTACTGGGGCCGCGCCAGTGTGGTAAAACAACGCTGGTTAAGATGTTACTTCCGGAAGACTCCAGTTTGATGTATCTGGATCTTGAACGACCGGACGATAAACGTTTATTATCAGATCCGCAGAGTTTTTTTCGTCTGCATCGCGACAGGTTACTCTGTTTGGATGAAATACAGCGTGCACCGGAAATATTCAGTGTGATGAGAGCTGAAGTTGATGAAGCTGAAGTTAATGGACGTTTTCTGATTCTCGGCTCCGCCTCACCCCGTCTATTACGGCAGACATCTGAAACTCTTGCCGGTAGAATCCACTATATAGAGATGGCACCGTTTTCATTGAGTGAAGTTGATATGGAGGGGAAAAATATGCGGATTCTTTGGATGCGGGGTGGATTTCCGCGCAGCTATCTTGCTGCAACCGATGAGGCCAGTTATGAATGGCGTCAGGATTTCATCCGGACCTTTCTGGAAAGAGATATCCCCGCAATGGGTTTCCGTATACCGGAAAATTCCATGCGACGGTTCTGGCGGATGCTTGCACACTTGAATGCACAGGTCCTCAACCGCTCCAAAATAGGGCAGTCCCTCGGGACGTCACACCATACGGTACAGCATCATCTGGACATCCTTATCGACAGTTACATGGTGCGATCGCTTGAGCCTCTTGAAGTCAATGTCAAGAAACGACTCGTCAAATCACCAAAGATATATATCAGAGATACAGGTATCGTTCATGCACTCTCCGGAATCGGAACACTCCGCGATTGCATGTCACATCCGGATTACGGCAGCTCCTGGGAGAGTTTCGCCCTCGAGAACATCTGCAGCCATCCGCATGTCAAAAAGCGGTGGCAGTTCTACTTTTACAGTGTGCACAGTGGCGGTGAGATAGATCTGGTACTTGATGACGGACGCGAACGTGTCGCCGTTGAATTTAAAGTGTCAAGTGCTCCGGATGTTCCAGAAAATTTCCTCTCGGCTCTCAAAGATACCGGGATCACCAGCGCATGGATAGTGGCGCCGGTCGAAAGGTCGTACCCGGCTGGAAACGGTGTGATGGTCGGTACGCCGGAAGATTTTTTACAATTTATATTGAAAAAGTGTTAAACAAATTACGTTATCAAATGATAACGCTTTTTGAGATCAAAGTGTTGATTTTTTTCTCAATCAGCGATGTGTTATAAGCAAGGAGAAAAAGCCATGATTATAGTTTGCACCGATATGCAAGCTTGAAACAGGACTGGTCGTCCCTATCCCCACAAGACCATCATTTTGTATTGTCAGCCGCTCTTCACCGTTGTTGTGCAAATTGAGTCTGGTGCCCGATAGTCTGAGGTAACCATTGCCGGAGGAAGACTCAAGTCTGACCTCCGCACTTCCCTCCCCCTTTGATATAAATGCTGTTACATTAGTGTTGACTTGAGGCATGAACGCCTCAATTCAACTGAAATTCCAGTTACGGCATTACCGGTGCCGCGCCAGTGTGATAAAACAACGCTGGTTGAGATGTTGCGTCAGGAAGATCCCCGCTTTATGAAGTTCCTTTGTGTCGGTGTGCGGGTTATGCTTCACGCCATATTGCGCGGGGTCGATTGACCCATGTGTACTAACTCAATGATATAAAAAAGATAAAACCCTTACCCTTCTATGGATGGGGAGATCAGGGTATAATAAACCCATCTGCCATCCTTTGTCTGAAAAAGAACCATTCGAGACATGGCAGCTAAAAACAGTAAAAATATGCTGATTACAGGGAAAAAGTAATTTAAGTGATGAGTTAAAACATGTTGGCATATAGGTTGCATAAACATTTGGCTGTAAGAACGTTCCCGGGTACATCGATAATCACTAATCAGAGGAGGAATTATGAAAAAATTGATTGTAACAACAGTATTGCTGGCATGTTGCACGATCTGGGCGCAGGCACAGGATGTTTCAGATGAAGAACTGCAGGTGGATGTGAATGAACAGCTGCACCAGACGTTCGATGAGGTGTGGGAACAGTGGATGGAGTTCAACAACCAATCCAGTGATGCCGCTTATTCGGCACTGGCGAACGTCGAACGGCAGGCGCGTGAAGAGTGTTTAAATTCGGAGTTGAAGCAACAGTTGACTGATCTTTTCGACGAGGAGTATGCACTGCTTGATGAGAAAGCCAAAGAACTCGGTTTTTCCAGTTACAAGGAAGCTTTCGCATCAAGTGATCCGAGAGTAGATGAACTCAGGACGCTTGAAGAGGAGTACAACAACCAGCGAGGTGACTTGACTCGCGAGTATCGGGAAAGTTTCCGGATTCGCTTCGAACAGGCGGCCATTGATGCGATTCAGCGTATGATGGAAAATGCGGAGGCAGTTAAATGAGCAGAGATAAATGCGGACCCCCTTTTTACCGGGTGGTTCCGCACAATATAATTGAATATGCGATGGCGTTGAACTCTAAAAAAAACGGAAGAGGCGGAATCTGCCGCCATCTTCTTTTTATACTTTTTTGTACCGTTACCTTTGTTGCGGCGCAGGAGGGTAATGACGACCTGCTTAACCAGCTCTACAAGGAGATTGTCAACTCGGTACCCGAGAGCGGAGGAATCGATTCAATGAAACCCGGGATACAGCGGGAACCGATAAAAAACGCCGCCGAGTCGTTGCCATTGAAAGATACTGATGATGAAGTATCAGAACGCCTTAAAGAGCAGATCGAGGCAATGATGCAGGACGCTCATGAGCGATATGATGATGCGGTGAAATTTATAATTGACACAAAATAGCTATGGACAGGAACAGGTATATATGAGATCGGGTCTGTGTTTGTCAGGTTTTCTGTTTTTTATTTTTGCGGGAAATCTTCCCGCCGAAAACACCCTATATACCGACAACAGCTTTCCTTACCGGGTAGTATGTCAACCGGAATGGCAAGAGACAGAAAAAAACGATTCGGTGTTTGTTATCGAAAAAGGTGAACGGGGAAGCAAGGTCTGTTTGAAGTTGATACGATACCATATCGACAGCTCCTTTAATCTGGAGAACCGAGAATGGTCGCGTATGCAGTTTTCCATCAATAAACACTGGGCGGATAACTTCGGACGACTCTGGTATGTGGATAGCGGCATGACCATTAGCGTGGGGTCGTTACCGGCCTATGAGGTGTTTTCCTATTTCTACCAGACCATCGATTCGCAGGTGGTATGGTGGGCGGAATACAACCGCTGGATAGAGAATAATGGTGCGGGATATCTTGTTTCACTGTTCGGTGATACCGCCGAGGTCGTTGAAAATTTTTCCTCGTATAAAGCGATGGTCGATTCGGTTCGACTGACGGTATCGGCTATGGTGCGGGAGTTTCCCGGCGGCCGGGTGCGGTACTCACTGGTACGTGAAACCCCGGGCATATTTTATGATCTGCTCGGTCGGGCCGGTATTGAAACGCTTAAACATATACCGCCGGGTATAATGGTCGGCAAGAAAATAAAAAGGTGCAGGGTCCATTGATGAGAGTTTCCCGTTGATCCGCAGCAGAATACGGTGTATACTGAAAAATAACATATGAGACTGCTTTTTACCGGTATCGGTATCGTACTGCTTTTCTCCCGGTCCGACGGTGCCGTTGCAGCCAGACCGGCAATCGATTGTCGCCGGTGGACCGATTCTATGATTGTTGCGGGAATCCGCATGTTGAAGTCGGGGATGCCTGATTCTGCGCGGCAGTACTTTACCGCTGCGTACCGGTGCGGAATGAGCAGGGACAGTATGTACTATTTTGCCGCTGAGCTATATCTGTCCAAAGGGGCGACAGATTCCGCAATGACCTTCAACATGGCACTGGAGCGCAGGGGGAATTTCGATCGCCGGTTGTACCTTGAACAGCGCACACGGATTTTCAGGGCACTCGGGATGAAACGATTCGCCGATTCGGTGGTGGCCAGATATTCACGGAGCGGGCGGCATGACCTGATAATTGACGGGACGGGTTCGCGTTCTATTTTATCAATACATGGGCTCACACTGATGCCGCAACGATATACCCTCGATTTTCCGGAGGACGATATTGACGATGCCGGATGGGTGGGAGTTTCGTATCGATGGTCGCGCTGGGATATAGTCGGACTTCCGAAAATCATGGTGCGACTGGGTTTTCATACCGAATTGCGGATACCGACCCTTTACAGTTTTGACGAAGCGAATGATACCCTGATGCGAAATGTCAGTTTCGGTATCGGGGTCGGTGAGTTCCCGTCGACTCCCGAAGTTTCCGTCCATTACCGGGCGAGAATACATGATGTCAATGGTGATGTCGATCATTTCCTGAAGGGACTTCTGACTGTTGCCGGTATAAAGAAAACAATGGTATCGGGCGTACACGAGACAAAACTGGACTCGGAAGGAGAAATTGATGATTCCCGGACTGAAATAACACTGTTTGCATCCCCGCTGGGCAGACGGATCAGGAGTATTGTCGGAGTTTCCGCGTTACACCACTTCAGCCGATCGGACTTTTATCAGAACCTGCTTGATACCGCGGGATTGTTTCGTCCACTGCATCTGGGATTTGTGGATTCACTGCTTCCCGGTTTATTATACCGGTATTTTCGTGATTACGAACAGACGGAAGCGTACCCGTTGGATGTTTTGCCTCCCGATGTCAACGGATACTGGACAAATCAGCCACGGATGGCACTGCTCAAGGCGTTGCCGGAACATAATCTCGGTATGGCACTCCGGTCGAGTTTTAAGGTTTCCATTCCCGGGGGATTCACGATCCACGCCAGCGGATTACTGAAACTCGTCGGATACACACGAGAGGTGGAGTGGGATTCGGTCGATGATCCGATCGAACTCCGTTCCGACCAGATGGATAAGCAGTATGCCGTTATTTACTGTGCTGCCGATCGTAAATATTATCTTACAGTAAACCGTGACGCACTGCGCTTCAATACATCCGATCTGAAAGAGCTTCATCACCACCGTGAAAAACGGGTGGACTTCTTTATTCTGGTTTCACCGATGCTGGAAAAAAAATTTAAAATTTTTGGAAAAGTATATATTTCGGCATCATATTTAAAAGGCTTCTCCACACTTGATGATGATGGTCCACTGGCTCGACTTGATTATATGTGGCAATTTTTGGCCGGCTATCAAAAAGACATTTTTATGGTGAAGAAATGAATATGAAACCAGTTCTGCTTATCGGTTTATTACTGATAAGCTGCAATAAAACAGATTCACTGATCGAAAAGGGAAACGCCAATCTGGTACTCGGTGATTATAAACGGGCCCGCCATTGTTTTGCGGAGGCAGTCGATCATGATCCGAACGCTTCGCATGCCCGGCTTGGATTGGGAAAGGCACTGTTCCAGGAATACTGTACGACACCGGAGGACGGTTCACTGCTTATGGAGAGTCTGGTGCAGCTCGAAGCTGCCCGTTCACTCATGTCGGAGGGAAGGGTGGAGAAGCTTCTAAGCAGAGTCTGGTTGAAGCGGACACATTTTTTATTGATGAATGCCGATACGACGGAAGCTCTTAAAGCGCTGTCCCGTTCGACATCACTCGATCCACGATCCGGTAATGCGGTGAACCTTGCGGGAGTTCTCTGTTTTTACCAGGGAGAAAACGAAAAAGCGCTTACCCTGTTCAAACGTGTTATCACCATAGATTCTTCTATTGTAAGCGGGTACTTTAATGCGGGCATGGTATGCTGGGCAGACAGCAATTATGCGGATGCCTACCAGTACTGGTTCGCAGCAGCCCGGCATGCCCCGGAGGATGTGGAGATTCTGAGCTGGGTGGCACGTGCAAAAAGACGGCTTGACGGCGGGGCACAATGAAACTGCCATCCGGTTACCAACATCCGATTCAGATCGGTACCGGGGCATACTCGCATGTGTACCGTGCCTGGCAACAGAAACTCGAACGGCATGTCGCCCTTAAAGTGCTGCAGGTTTCAAGCGGAAAACAGGCTGCGACAGTGGAAAAAGAGGTGCGGGCGCTCTCTTCAATGCACTTGTCGTGTCTGCCCGCACTGTATGACGTCCATCGATGCGGTGGCGCCATGATTATCGTAATGGAATGGATACGTGGAATTCCATTGTCAAGAATATCCGCGTTTCATTTTTCCCGTGAGTCAAAAAACAATATCGCCGCGGAGCTCATCGAAACGATCGCAACGGTCCATGCCGCGGGGATGGTACATCGTGATCTGAAACCGGACAATGTAATCGCGACTGCTGACCGGGGCGTCGTACTGGTCGATCTGGGTTTTTTCGAGATGGGGAGGGGAAGAGTTCAGGAGAAAAGCACATCGTTTGTGGGTACTCCTGCGTATCTGGCACCGGAACTGCTTGCAGGCAAAGAGGACATCGATTACCGAAAAGTGGATCTGTATTGTCTCGGGATACTGTTAAAGGATCTCGTCGGTGCAGACGACGATAAAATGATAAGCGGACTTCTTCATGCCGACCCGACGCTGCGTCCTGCTGATGGCGTCGCCTTTGAGCGTGAGTGGGCCGGAAAAATAGCCGCATTCAAAAATAAATGCACCGATAGTGAAATTACCGGAGCAACCGCCGAATATACTGCAGGAATTCTTTTCGACGGCGCTAAATCCATGTATTCACTCGGACGCCTTGAGGATGCTTATGTACATCTTACCGAATCTCTGGAGGCGTGGCCGGATAATTCCGAAGCACTCGATTTTCTGCAAAACAGATTCGCCGGACCAGTGAGTACCGGTCGGCATCATAAGGCGCTTACGGCAGGTGTTCTTGTGACGATCGGGCTTGGTGCATTGGCTGGAGCCTATTTTGTCGGGAAAAAATCCGTTCGGTCGGGAACGGAATCAGATACCGTCTTTTCCGGTGTCCGATCGGAACGGTATGCACGTATCGTTCCGGTAGAGGATTCCCGGCATACTTCACGAAAGGACGGGCAGGCAGCTTTACGTGTGGTGGAAATGATCGACGGTATTGAGGGTGTGCTGGCGGTGCGACTGCCATCGTTAAAGGGACAGCTGTTGATTGACAATGTTGAAGTGACACCGGACTCTCTGGACAACAGATATATCGGATCATTCCCTCCGGGTACGCATCGTGTGGAATGGCGTGATGCGGTTATGCGGCGTACCATTGGTGAAACCGTTGATCTGTTGCCGTTTTCGGTAAAGACTATTTCATTCGAAAGGGTATCTGGTGAACCATAATATCCCGACCTCGGTACCGGCGTTGGAACGCGAATCCGACGGCAGCAGACTCATGCTCACTGAGCGCCTGACGACCATAGGATCATCATCGAAGTGCCGGCTCATTCTTTCCGGTGCGCATATACCGGCACACCTCGCTCACATCGTGTATACATCTGACGGCTGGACGCTGTCGGCCATCAACCGGACACCGCCGATATACTGCAATGGTCAAATTATCGGGAAACAGGTACATCTTTCCGACGGCGACGTAATTGTTATCAGTGGGGATAAGTGGGTTTTCAGGGGGTGGTCTGGAACTGACAAACAGGAGGGAAAAAAGACACCGCTGCGACGTTTCGTCGATGCATTGTCTCACTTCGCAAGAACCGGAAACAGTGATGCACGGTTTGAGCTGCTCTCCGGAATCGCCCAGCTTCTCGCCGCGGACGGTGCGCGTCTGGTCGCGGAAAACAGCGACGGTGAATATGCGACTATTGCCCGATATCCGCTCAGCAGTGGTCTTGATCGTTTTTCGAAGCGGGCGATTGCATGGGCCAGGGAGCGGGAATCCACCGTGCTTATGCACGAGACCGACTGGGCATTATCAGGTGATTCGCAGGGTTCGCTTGAGCTCAACCGCATCGGATCGGTTTTGTGCGGACCGCTTTTTGACGGGAAGGTGCTACGGGGATATCTCTATATTGACCGGTATACCAACCGTACTACCTTTACCGATGACGACCGGAGCATGCTTGATGACGTACGCCCGGTATTCGGGGATCTGCTCACTCTTCACGAGCAGGCAGTCCGTCAGCGGGAAACTATAGCTGCACTACAGAAAAATATTGAGCAGGAAAGCGGTCTGATTGTTTTTGATTGTGCCGCGATGCGCGAGGCGGTTGCCAGAGCGGCAACATTCGGTGCCACCGATTCCACCATTCTCGTGACCGGAGAGACCGGGACGGGAAAGGAACTGTTCGCAAGCTATCTGCACAATCATTCAAACCGCTCCTCACATAAATTCTGTGCAATAAATTGCGGCGCTCTCCCCGAGAATCTTATTGAAGCGGAACTTTTCGGACATACGAAGGGGGCATTCACCGACGCGCACCAGGGTAAAAAGGGACTTTTTGAAAGGGCTCACGGAGGAACGGTATTTCTTGACGAAATAGGAGAGATGCCGCTGAATCTGCAGGTCAAGCTGTTGCGGGTATTGCAGGAATCAGAAGTGTTGCCGCTGGGTGCCGTCGCACCTGTCAGCGTTGACCTACGAATCGTCGCTGCCACCAATAAAAATCTGGCCGGCGAAGTAGCTGCAGGGCGGTTTCGGGAGGACCTGTTCTACCGTCTCAATGTGCTTGAAGTTACAGTACCGCCACTGCGCGACCGTAACCGTGATGTGCTGCTGCTCGCCCATTATTTCATAAAAAAATATGCCGCCCGGTTCGGTCTTCCCGAAAAAGGGATAGCGCTTCCGGCTCAGGCGAAACTGCTCGGTTATCTATGGCCGGGAAACGTTCGTCAACTTGAGAATGTCGTTCAGAAAGCACTGCTTGTATCTAAAACAGCACTTCTTCTTGAATCTGACTTCGATCTTCCACCTATGGATACTTCTGTTGCCGCATCGTCGACAGAAACAGCGGACCAACCGCCCGCGACGCTCAGAGCCGCACGGGAAGCTGCTGAAAAACAGTGTATTATGATTGCACTGAAACGGTCCAATGGGAATATTACCGTTGCCGCGAAACTTCTCGAAACCGACCGTAAATGGCTGACAAAACTCATGAAACAGCACGATATCACTGCCGGACCACAGTAGGCCCTTTAACTGATAGATATTTCTTTTTTTCCGGTTCGGTCATGAATTCCCTGAAATTCGTTTGACATCAGATCCGTTTTTTGCATGAAATTCC
>JAFGIW010000021.1 GCA_016929415.1 Chitinispirillaceae bacterium
AGAGCAGGAATCGAACCTGCCACAGACGGTATTATCCGCCCGCTACCGGTTTTGAAGACCGGCCGGAACACCAGTTCCAACCTCTCTGGTGTGAAATATACTCAATTGAGACGTGAAAACGTTGCATTCTATGACGAACAAGGTGCTTTCCGGTGCATTTAAAGGCTATAGGCGGTTTCATGCTGAATTTTGAAGATTTGAATTGAAAAGGAAACAAAGGTTCATCAATTATCTCATACAAATGGAAGAAGCAGTGTTGCCTTTTTTCCTGTAATACGGCGGTAACCGGTTTCCGCGCCGTCAGCGTCCGACTACGCTTATCCGCCGCATCGTCGTACCCGGTGCCTTGATGACCGCCGTTCCCGGGGCGGTCTTCATTGACGAAAGTGGAAGTGGATAATTTGCCCGCAGCGTCACCTTCGCCATCCTCGCCCCGCGAAGATCGAACATTTCCAATACTGCCGGCCTGTTCAATAAAGGATCGTTGACCCTTACCGTATTGTTCGCCGGGTTGAAGACCAGGTCTCCCAGTTGCGTCAGGTAATGCGCCCGACGGTCGACGGGCAGGAGCGAGGTCGGGTATTTGAGTACGGCCAGCAGCGAATCATACGCCGGTTTCGGCCTGAAGCTGTTATCGAAAATCAATGCGTTCTGTTCCGCGCCGGTCCAGGAGTCCTGATCGCGCACCCCCCATATCATAAATGTAGTAAACTTCGGCATGGACATCCCGACCCTGAGAAAAGTCGCATACACTTCGGCCTGCACCTTCGCGTTGCTGCCGCTTTCGGTCCTGATGTCGATCTCCGTGATCGCGATTTCAAGGCCGAGCGCTGCGAACCGGTCGAAATTTTCCTTGATCCTGCCGAAAAGTTCCGGCGTCATCTTGCTCGTACGTTCGTGGCACTGGAACCCCACGCCGTGGACGGGTATGCCGTTTTCCAGCATCTTCTTTACTTTATTGTAGATGGCGGTGGATTTATCATTGATGTAGGAATTGTTGTAGTCGTTGAGAAAAAGTTTACAGCCGGGATCGGCCCGGCGGGCATACACAAACGCCGAATCGATGTAATCCTCGCCGATAATCGTGTACCACGGGCAGCTGCGATATCCTCCCCCTTCGTCGGCGAACGCTTCATTGACCACGTCCCAATGGTAAAACTTTCCTTTGTAATGGCCCATCACCTTTTCAATGTGGTATTTCATGTTCGAAAGAAGCGACTGGCGGCTGCCTCCCGACAGCCAGGAGGGATTCTGGTTGTACCAGACCAGGGTATGGCCGCGAACCTTCATTTGATTCTGCAGCGCAAAATTGACCACCTGGTCTGCCGCGGAAAAGTTATAGGAATTTTGCGCCGGGGCGATATTCTGCGCTTTCATCGCATTCTCGCAGACGATCGTATTGAACTCGGTCCTGACGAGGTTGTTATGGGTCTGATTGTTGCCGGTGATATAGGTTTCCTTTATGGCGACGCCGATATTCAATCCGATTTTTTCGGCGTAATACCGCAAGGGTTCTGTTCGACCAATCACTGATATGACAATAGTAAAGAGAGAAGGCAGCGGAAATCCGATCAAACGCATGTAAATTTACTCCGTGAGGAATGACTTGCACACAACGTACTGGTCAGCTTCCCACTGATCGCCGTTGCCGCCATCGGAAAATAGTATAATCTATCACGGCATGGGGAAGCGATGTTTATTTATCCCTAGCAATCCGAACTACCTCGTCCTTCACCCGGATAAGCGCCGTTCCCGGGGCGGTCTTCATTGACGAAAGTGGAAGTGGATTATTTGCCCGCAGCGTCACCTTCGCAATTCTCGCCCCGCGAAGATCGAACATCTCCATAATGGCGGGCCCGTTCGATGAGGGGTCATTGACCCTTACCGTGTTGTTCGCCCGGTCGTAGACCAGATATCCCGCCTTCGTGAGGCGTCTTGCCCTCCGGTCGACGAGCACGACCGGGGTGGGGTCTTTGAGTACGGCGAGCAGCGCGTCATAGGCCGGTTTCGGCTTGAAATTGCCGTCGTAAATAAGTGGTGTACCAGAGCTCCTCCACGAATCTTTATCGGAAACCCCCCATATGACGAATGTTCTGCATTGCGGAAATGAGAGAGCGACCTGAAGATACACGCGGTAATTATCCGCCTGCGCTTTCGGATCGCTCGATTGGATATCAAGTTCGGTGACGGCGAGGTCGAGACCAAGTTCGGCAAAACGGTTGAAATTGTACTTGATTCCCGCGTACAACCCCGCGGCCACGGTATCCTCAACAGCCCCCTCATGGCACTGGAATCCTACTCCATGGACCGGAATGCCGTTATCAAGCATCTCTTTTACCTTGTCGTAAAGGGCCTCCGACTTCGGGCCGGGAAAGGTGGTGCCGAACTCATTTATGTAAAGTTTACAGCCGGGATCCGCCGCGTGCGCATAGACGAAGGCCGAATCGATGTAATCCTCGCCGATGACCGTCTGCCACGGATTGTTGTCGGTGCGAAATTTCCCGCTGCCTGCCTCGTCGAACGGTTCATTCACCACATCCCATTGGTATATTTTTCCTCTATAATGCCCCATCACCTTTTCAATATGATATTTCATGTTCGCCAGAAGCATTTCGCGATCGCCGCTGATCAGCCACTGGGCATTCTGCCGATACCAAACGAGGGTATGGCCGCGGATTTTCATTTTATTCGCGATGGCAAAATCGACGACGTTGTCGGCGGTGGAAAAATTATAAGTGGTTTTTGAATAGGCAAGATTCTGCGATTTCATCGCATTTTCGCAGACGACCGTGTTAAACTCGGTTTTTACGATGTTGTTGTGTGTTGTCGCAGAACTTCCGGTTCCGGTAATGTATGATTCCCTGATCGCCACACCAATGTTCAATCCGAGTGAATCGGCATATTTACGCAACGACTCCTGTGCATCAGCAGTAATAATGAAGCAAACAAGCAGTAAATAAAACGGTTTTAGCAAGCGCATTCCTTTTTTTCCCATAAATAAAACTTAATTATCAAACGATTGGTTAATCGTTTAAAAGGAACGGTTCATTATTTGTAGTATTACATGGACGAATCTGATCGTCGAATCCTTTCACCTTCAAAGGCAGGCTCCGGATTTTGCATAAAGTTGCTAAACCCCGTTTAAGGTCTTCCTTGTTTCATTCTGATAGCGGTGGAAATCCTCATACATACTTTTCGCGCATTCCGGGCAGATACCGTGACTGAATTTGATCGAGGAGTGTTTTGCGAAGTACGTTTCGATCCGGTTCCAGTACCCCTTCTCGTCGCGTATCTTCTTGCACGACGAACAGATGGGAAGAAACCACCGGAGGGTTTCAGTTTCGCCCATCACTCTGTCCAGCTCACTGTTTTTACGTTGCAGTTGTTCCAGACTGTTTACCAGTGCGAGATTCACCTCGATCGCGTTTTTAAAGGTGGACAGGATATCGTCGCCCCGTTCCCCCCAGTCGTTTTCTTTTGTATCAACGGTACAGATCGTTCCGAAGACATCCCCATCGGGCCAAAACAGCGGATATCCCAGGTAGGCGAATATACCGGCCTTTGCCGTGGGAGACTGGGCCCATTGCGCATCCTTCCGCGCATCGGTGACCTCCAGCCGTTGCCGGGCCGTTGCGGCCGCCGTGCAGTAGATGCCTTCCATGGGCATGCGGAGCCCTGAAGAAAAGGGGTTCGTTGCACCCGGATTGGTACGGAACACCTCAAGTTCCGGCGGATGCAGGCGGTTGATCATGACGATGGGCGAACCAAGCAGTTGGGCGACAATGTCGACAAGTTGTTGCCAGATATCGACAACTTCGGCAGGTATGATACTTTCTTTGACTTTAAACGCCATTTTACTCCCCGCCTTTGGACGGTATTCTCGAGAATACGATCAGAATAGTATTTCCATACTATACTATTACAGTGACATAAATCGGCAACTCGGTTTACCCCCCCCATCCCGTCTTCCCAATGCTTCTTTCGAATTCAGACCTTGCCGGCTGCATTCTTCAGGATGGTATCCTCCGTTTCGCGCATATCGTAAATTACCATCATGCTACGATGGTGTGGTTTCAACAACGACCATCTTCTCCGCATCCTGCAGGTGTTCGCCTCGCTGCTTGCCGGGTATTTCGTCTGCTATTCCATAACGGACGGCGACCTGTTCTGGCATCTCGCCGCGGGGCGGGAGATGTTTGCCCGGCACGGTCTCCTTTTCCTCGATCCCTTTTCATATACCACGCCGGACGCCCGATGGATCGACCTGCACTGGCTGTTCCAGGCAACGGTCTATCTGCTGGATCGTTTCGGCGGGCTGCGGCTGCTGCTGCTTTTCAAGGCGCTTGCGGTCGCCGGTGCGGTCGGGCTTATCATCACCGCCTTTCCGCGAAGCCCCCGCACGGCTGCCGTCGCGCTGTCGGCCGCCGTTATTATTTATTGTCAACGCTACCTCGTCCCGATGCGGCCGGTGATCGTGACGCTGATGCTGACCGGCCTCTTCATCGCGTCTCTCGAATACTACTGCCGCACTGGCAAACCGGGAGCGCTTCTCCCCGTGCTTATCGGACAAATTGCATGGGTCAACAGTCAGGGGCTTTTCATGCTGGGGCCGGCCATCGCCGCGTCGTACGGCATCGGTGAGCCGGGCAACCTGCTGGTTGCGCGGCGGTTCCCGGAGCGCTTTCTCTATCGGACCGAATTGACGCCGTCTCGGTACCTGCCGCTTCTCCTCCTTCCCCTTGCACTGATCGCGGTATCTCTTATCAATCCGTACGGGCGGCATGCGTTCTCATTCGCCGCCGGGCTGTTCGCGCGGATCACCCCGGCATCGTCGAACCTGTACTCCCGTGCCGTCATTGAGAACATGCCGCTTATACGGATGGTCGGGACGGAGTATGCGTCATATGCGGCTGCAGTCGTCGCCGTCATTGCGGCAGTGCTTATCTCACTCATCTATTCCTTCCGGACGGTCCGGCTTGCCCATTGCGTTCTGGCTGCCGCGGGCCTTCTCCTTGCCGTAATGGCGCAGCGCAACGGCATACTTTTTACTCTCCTCGCTCTCCCGGCGCTTCTGTGGAACCTGCACCACGCCCCGCTGCCGGTCAAGACGATTCCGGTGCGGCGATCAGTCACGAGAGCGGTAATACTGCTTTTCGTCGGATACGCGGCAGCCAACCATACACGGCTACTTATCACCTGGCCGCATACGCTCTCGCCCTTCTCGCACCCCACCGAGTCGGCGAAGCTGCTGAAGGCGTCGCCGCTTCCCGGCAACCTTTTCAATGCCGACCGGTACGGCGGGTTTCTGCTCTGGAAGCTCTATCCGCCCCGGCGGGTTTCGCACGACACCAGGTTGACTTTAAGAACCAAGGCTTTTTTCAGGGAGTATCTAGGCCTCATTGAAAATCCCGCGCGGTTTGACGGCTATGCCCGCCGATGGGGGATTACCCATATTGCGCTTCCGGTCGCTCCGATCGACCTCTATCTGCCGCTTGCCGCGGCGCTCTATTGCCATCCCGGATGGAACCTGGCATTTACCGATGGGACGGAGGTTCTGTTCGTTGCCGATTCCGTTGCCGTCTCACACGGCATCGACCTCGATTCTCTTCAGGTAATCGATGCAATTACACGATCGCTCAAAACACGGTTCGGCCCGTCGCCAACCGTTTATGACGAAGCGCTCATGTGGCTTGGACGGTGGTGCGCCGCCGCAGGGGCATATTCAGGGGCGCGCCGTGCGCTTGCACACTGTCGCAGCATCAGCGGCCGGACCATGCGTGCGGCAATCGAGGAACGGCAGGGATTTGTTGAGGATGCGGAGCGTCTTCTGCGATCAATCCTCGACAATCATCCGCGCAACAGCGACGTGCGGCTGCAGCTTGCGCTTCTCTACCTGCGCACCGGTCGCAGGAGAGAAGGTCTTGATGAACTGACGCTGCTTCTTAAAAAAGATCCTTTCAATAAGGCTGCTCGAAAAGTACTTTTCAGATTATCAGCAAAAACAAAGGTAAAACCATGAACACAAAACCGTTTTTTTTCGTGCTGCTCCTCGCCGGCGCGCTTGCCGCCCAGGAGGCGCCGACCGGATCGATCGTCCAACCCGATAAATCAGAATCCAAACGTCTCTCCGCGTTGAAAGGGGCCGTTACCGGTAAAATCGTCTGGGCTTCGTCACGCTCGAACAGCAGGCACGACCTCTGGATCATGAACGCCGACGGTACCGACCGGAAGCAGCTTACAAAAGGAGACCAGGTGGACTGGTACGCGCGCTTTTCACCTGACGGCAACACGGTTCTTTTTACCCGCAGTAAATCAGGCTGGGTTCCCGAGGGCGACGCGGAGATCTTCGACAAATGGGAACTCTGGAAAATCGGCATTGATGGAAGCGGCGAAAAAAAAGTCGCCGACAACGGCTGCTGGGGGACGTGGCGGCCCTCGGGGGATTCCATCGTCTTCGCCCGCGGGCCGAAGGTGGTGGTCAAAGCACTGGCAACCGGTGATGAAACGGAGATTTTCGACGCTGCGGTCAGCCTGAAAAAAGGCGCATACTCCCAGCAGCCGCAGCTCTCTCCCGACGGCACCAAGCTGGCAATGACCGTCCGGGGCTCCCGGCGTGAAACCGGTATATGGAACCTGAAAACCAAAACATGGTATTCCATCGGCGGCGGATGCCAGATGGAGTGGTTTCCCGACGGGAAGCGTATTCTGCGCATGAACGAAGGGCAGGGCAATGGCGGTACCGAGGTACTTGCGATCAATCTTGACGAGCAGGGAAAGCCGATCGATAAAATCACGGGTCTGACCATCCCGAAAAAGATCCGCTTCATGGACCTCCCCGGCCGCCGCTCCCACGAATACTTCCCCAAACTCGACCGGAGCGGCGCCTGGCTTGTCTGGTGCGCTACGCAATACGGCCACGAACACGACATCGCCGACTACGAAGTCTATCTCTGGAAAATCGGGACCAAAGTGAAAACCGGGCCGGTCAGGCTGACCTTTCATTCGGGTAACGACCGCTGGCCCGATATCTTTACCGGTGCTCCAAAGCCGAAAGCGGCGGTCCCGGCTGCGGTTCCGGCGCCTGAGTCCGCACCGCAACTCCCACCGGAAGCGCAACAGCCTCCCGCAGATCCGGCGGTTGACAGCTCATCGCTCACGCCTGCGGGTCAACCGCAACCCTGATCCCGGCGACGGAACCGATGATGAACCTGGTCCTTCTCGAACCGGCGGACTTTATCGATGCACGGCAGCGCATCGTATGCCTCACCGGCCGCCGATTGACGCACATCCGTTCGGTCTGCCATGCGATCGTCGGCGAACGGCTGCGGGTAGGGCTTATTGACGGGCACGTCGGCCACGGAATGGTCATGCGCATCGACGATGAAACACTCGAAATGGAAGTTACTCTTTCGGAGCCCCCGCCCCCGCCGCTTCCGCTTACGCTCATTTTCGCGCTTCCACGGCCGAAGAGTCTCAAAAAATCGATCGAGGC
Organism: Chitinispirillaceae bacterium; assembly: GCA_016929415.1. GTDB lineage: Bacteria > Fibrobacterota > Chitinivibrionia > Chitinivibrionales > Chitinispirillaceae > JAFGNB01. Next base: position 7,493 of record JAFGIW010000021.1, read on the forward strand.
CGCGACCTCCCTCGGGATAAAGAAAATTTTTATCATTGAGAGCTGGCGGGTGGAAAAGAACTACTGGTCGAGCCCGTCGCTTGCTCCGGAATCGTTGCGGGAACAAATGCTCCTTGGTCTCGAACAGGCTCGCGATACCGTTCTGCCTGATATTGAGATACGGCGCCGGTTTAAACCGTTCGTAGAAGACGAGTTGCCGGGTCTCATCGTTGATTCATTCGCCCTCGTCGCTCATCCGTACGAGGCGCAACCATGTCCGTCATGCCCCGGAAAACAGGTGGTATTGATGATCGGTCCGGAGGGTGGATTTATTCCCTATGAAATTGAACGCCTGCGGGAAACTGGCTTTCTCCCCGTCACCATCGGCAAACGGATACTGAGGGTGGAGACGGCAATTGCCGCTTTTGCCGGAAGATTGTGGTGACATGCACCGTATACGGCGGCCTACTTTTCCCTGAAGCAGCCCTTGTTGCAATAAAACCACACGCAGCAAACTGCACATCCGATCATCCAAACTGCAATTACCGCAATTACTATCCACCACTTTTTCTTCATATTCATTCCTTTGAAGCGATTATCAGGTCACTATCAATTAATCAGTGGTTAAAAATAGTTAATGCCGGAGCCCCAATTGCGGGGATTGTTCCGGCCTACCCCGTGCCGTCAGCAGTGTCGGGAAGTATATTTATCAGGCTTATTCACCAGTTTACCCGGGGTGTAGCGCAGCCTGGTAGCGCACGTGGTTTGGGACCACGTTGTCGGGGGTTCGAATCCCTCCACCCCGAAAAAATATGCGCCCTTAGCTCAGTTGGATAGAGCTACGGATTTCTAATCCGTCGGTCGCAGGTTCGAGTCCTGCAGGGCGTGTTTGAAAAATGCCCCGGAAACCACTAAAAACGCGGTTTTCGGGGTTTTTTATTTTCGCCCGGTTTTTTCAATTTACCCTGAAATACCCTAAAATCCCTTAAGTTGTGGTACCTAGCGTGGTACATCAGTTGTCAATCGCCCCTCAAAATAAAATCCGTAAGTCGTTATGTAGCGGTTTTTTGATACTGTTCAAGGTAGGTATCCTGAGCGGATTTCCACTTCGACAGCACCTTCGCGGCGTCGGTATGGTAATACCGGTTGATCATTGCCGGGGAATACTGAATACCAAGGTTCCGGAGGTCCCTTTCCGTATACCCGTTATCCAGCATCCATGTGATGGCACAGTGTTTCAAGTCATGCCAGCGGAAATCATCAATACGGGCCTCCACAAGCATTGAATGCCAGTGCTTTTTAAAATCGCCCAGTGGGACGTATTCGCCTTTCCGGGTGCCTTGAGGGAACAGATACGGGCACTCCGGGTGTAGGCCGTCAAAATAGGAGAGAAGGTCACTATCGAGAAAGGGGAGTACAGTTTCCCTGTTCTTCCGGTTCCGGGTCTTTGAAGGAAGGAAATGAATCCACGGCCGGAAGCGGTCGAGATTCTCTCTGGTGAGTGATACCAGATCGCCTTTTCGTATCGGGTTTCTCAGTGAGAACTTGACCGGTATAACCAGATATGACCTTTTACGCTGAAGTACGGCCAGCAACCGCGCTTCCTCGTCCTGGGTAAGTATTCGGTCGCGTGGAGCTTCGGGCAACTTCGTGAAGCCCGCAAGCGGGTTTCTTTCGATATGCCCGCGCTTCATGCAGAAGGAAAGCGCCGTTTTCGCATAGACAAGCAGACGGTTCCGGGTGACCGGAGAAAGCAGGTTTCCGGTTCTTTGCGCACGTTCCGTTTTCAGCATGTTGAGATATTCGCCGAATCTTTCGGAAAGATCACGTAATTGAACCGTTCCAAGCTCGCGATCGAGCCTATTCAGATATGTTTCGACCCGCTCAAGGTTCGCCGTCGTGTTTTCGCGGTAAAAGGTAAGTGCTTCGCTAAGGGTGCAGATTTTCAAAGATCGCTGCTTGTCCGCCGCAGTCTCCGCCAGGCCCTTCCGGAGACTGACTTCTGCTGCTTTTGCCTGGTGCCGGTCGCCGGTAACCGTCGTCTTTCGTTCGACCTGTTTACCGTTGATCCGGGTGCGGACTCGAACAAGCCACCTGTTCGAATTTACATTTCTGATACTCATAAAAATGGTCTTTCTATGAGTACCGCACGGTGATAATATACTCCAAAATACCCCATCGCGCCTATGCTTGTTTGACAGGTAAAAGCAGATCGCCCCGGAGTAGCCCCTTTTCAATGTCCGTTACCCGGTACCGCCATTGGCCGCCGATCTTCACCTGTCCGGGGAAGCGTCGCGCCTGGGTGTGCTTCGTGACCGTTTTACGGGCGATATTCAGTTTGGCCGCCAGTTCGTTGGGGGTGTAGTATTCAGGTTCCATGTTGAGTCCTTTCATATTCTTTCGGCGTATATTCCTCTCTATCTCTATCGACATCTACCCACAGCCGAAGGATACTTGTCACTTTTCCAGCGTCTTTAAAGTGAATATCAATAAACTCTATCCTGTTCAAAGCGCCATTGATTTGTTTTTCAATTTTCCGCAACCGTGAATCAATATTCATTTCTTCAAACCCGCTTTCTCTTCTAGCATCTTACTCTGTAATCGTTTTCTGTTTGTCTAATCCATTATTGTGGCGTTCCGGAGGAATTCTTATCCATTAAATCGATTGTCAATAATTCCCCCCGGCTTCCGTCCGGATTCTCTATTTGCACATTTAAAAACGGGGGAGGACAGGGAAGGCTATCATTTCCGATTTTCTTTTCAATGTTTTTTATTCGTCTCCTGAAGTCCAATTCACTTTCTTCTGCTTATCTTTTCTTCCAGTTGTTCGATTCGCTGCAGAATATCATTATCTTTACAGATCGTTACATATGATGTAATCAGGTAGCATAAGGTGCGGCTGTCTTCGCCGGTTATCTCATGCCGGATGAATGCGCTTATCAATTTTCCCAGCAATTTTTTTGCGGACCTGATGCACCTTATTTCTTTGCCACCATTTAATAAGGGGGTGGGGTTTCCGGATGTATCGGCAGTTTCCCCTTGCCGCTGTTGATTATTTTTCATTTTTTCACTCTTCGTCTTGTTCGTTTTCGCCTAGAAAATTCTCTATTTTATTAGATCTTCCCGCACCATTCTTTCATGTGCTCTCACTATGTCTGCGGCCGGGTTGTTGGTTGAAATGAGTATTTCTTTTCCATCTTGTGTTTTGATTGTGAATTCGTATTTGGCTTTCTTCGGGGTAATTTCCTGTTCGAGTCTTTTTAGTCGTTTTTTAATGCTCATATTGTCCATTCCCGAACATTTTTTCTTTTAATTTTATCCAATGATATGCTCTGCATTTCTTAATGTCCGGTAAATGTAGTCTTGATTCCGTTTTCTCGCCTTTGGCATTTGTTCGAGCATTGGAATGATTGATTGATCATCAAGCCCGAATCTTTTACAGCATAAAACAAACCGGAATTCATCACGGTTAGGATGATCAGATTTAATTGCAGTATCGAACCAATAATTCACCCTTTTAAGTTGACAAGACGATAAATCGGTAAGGGTTTTCAATTGCCCTGCAAAAATATTTTTCTGGTCGTTAGGTTTCGCCGTTGATTCAAGGATCAGCCTTTTAAGCCATTCTGGACATTCAGGGATCGGTTTTTTCAATTCCGTGCGCCATGTATATCTTCCCTTTTGCCCGTGGATAAATGAAGGTGGCACAGGTGCAATCGAATTGCATAGCAGGTCAACGCCACTATCTGCAGGAAATAATCTTCCTTTGAAATCTGAAATTTCATAAGGCCATTGAAACCAGAATTGTATTCCGTTGCATTCAACGATTCCATCCTTCCGTCGAGCCCGAAGAGCAATTTGAGTTAGCAATAAGAAAGCTTTTCCATCTTTTAAAAGTTCATTGGTTCCTTCATTGGCTATCAACTTAACGAAAAACTGTTTGTTTTTCATGCATACCTTTTTTTAACCCTGCACCTGTTTAATAGTCGCGGTTTCTTCACGGTAGGCGAGTATTTCCACAATCCGCCGATAAATACGGTCAGGCATCCGGGAAAAGCCGCCAAGATATGAAGATAGCATTGAATAACTGATTCCCAATTCATGCGTTAATTGTCGCCGATCGATCCGCGCTGCCATTAAACGTACTTTTAATTCATGCATATCCATATTCCAACCTCTACGAAAAATTTTTATCACCCGATGTCTGTATAACCCATGGTCAAACATTGAAAAACCATTGAGGTTTTACTGACGAATTGTCGTTTTTTGTATAGTTATTGCAATTTTTGGAGATAATAAAAAATGAGTCCCGTTGAGAACCCATTGAGAAATTGAGAATCGGAGATTAAATTTTAATCTTTGTTGTTGTCCTCTGATATCAAGTATACACTTGCTTCGGTACAAATTCTAAATTTTGGTGATTTACCACTACGCCCAAGTGGATCATCTGTAGGACCAAAATAATTAACAAGATTTCTTCGCAACCTTGAAAGAAACCCCGCGGTAAAAAATGCAGTTAGGTACAATTTACCGTTTCACGAAACCGCTCACCAAGGTGCTAATGCCGGGCCTATTCTCCAA
>JAFGIW010000175.1 GCA_016929415.1 Chitinispirillaceae bacterium
CGAAGAGTCATACACCCGCTATGGACTGTCCCGACTGGCCAATATGAAGCAGAATCCCGTGCGAAGAAAATTCACTCCGCAGCGCTGGGTATCGTCGGTCTCGCTTTGACTATTTTAACGTATAATTCATGGAATTCCGGAACATTGCATCGACGGATGCCGGTCAAACCGTCGATCGTACACCTTCAGGGGGATCTATCGGATGGCTGATAATCCGCAGACCGTCAGGGAAAAGACATTCGCCTTTTCCCTTGTAACGCCTCATGGAAAATTGCCGCCGTTGTCGGTCAAGGTGTCCTATCTCCCCATGCGGCTGTCAGAACTGGTTCCGCTGATGCAGGCGATATGCGATAAAATTGTCGGGCAGGCCTGCACCGGTCTCGGTTCCGGCGAGAAGGTAACGTGCAGCAAAGGGTGCGGCGCCTGCTGCCGGCAGGTGGTGCCGGTATCCATACCTGAAGCCCTGTTTTTAATGGAGCAGATGGAATTGATGGAACCGGGCCGCAGGGAAATCACGACCCATCGATTGTCCAATGCACTGACGGAGTGCCGGCGCGACGGTCTTCTGGATGCGCTTCTTTCCGCACCGTCCGATCAGGCGGCGATTGGAGCTGCGCAGGAGTATTTCAACCGGGGTATTGTCTGCCCGTTTCTGGAAGAGGGCGCCTGTTCGATTCATCCCGCACGTCCGTTCGCCTGCAGGGAATTCAATGCCGTCACTCCGCCGAAGTGGTGTGACGACCCGTTTCAAAACAGAGTACGGCGTGTACCAGTTGTGCCGAAGATGACAACGGTCATGGCAAGGTTTGCCGCGAAGGTGCTGCATGAACGGCCGGTAGTGTTGCCGATGGCGACTATAGCATCGGAAGTTACGATGAAACCGTCATGGAAAACGGAAAAACGGGGGATTGACATGTTTTCGGCGTTGCTTGATTGTATGAACCAGCAGCCGAAGTGCCGTTGATAAGGCACGGCTGTATCTTTTCGATATGGTTCAAAGATGATTTCAACACATACTACCCTGCACCCGTGCCCGGCCGAAAACGGGCGCTGAAACCGGCGCCCGTCATATGTCCCGCACCTTATTCGACGTTTTGCCCTACGTCTTCTTCATCGGCGAAAACGGCGCCGCGGCTTTTTCTCGCCCGCGCTTTTGCCGCAAGTTCGGTAATGACCACGTTGAGTTCGCTGATGGGTTGTGACTATATTTCCGGCTCAAGACATTCCATCGTTCCGCGTGGTTGATAATATGGAGGTGCTTTTTGCATGTCGTCTTTACACAGCATCTTATGCATCAGCATCAAAAAGAATCGCTCAACTTGGGTTAAAGAAATACGCGCGGCGACTCTCTCACGTCTCATCGGGCGGGGTCATCCAGTCGTCAGCGGGTTGTACAGGCAGATATCCGGTTGCGAGTATTTCATACTGCTGTGTGGTTGTATCTCCCGGCAGAGGATAGTGCTGATCGGGAAACCGGTTCGCTGCCCTTCCCTGTTGGTTCGACATGAGGCGCGGCGGAGTATATGAGTATTCCGCAGTTTCATTGAGCGCGGGCGTCCAGCCGGCAGAGGGTCGCGCAGGTGCATAACCCCCGGCCGGGCAATTGGAGTGATGTGTGCCTGTGTTCCGGGACGATGAGCATGCATTCGTGGACCAGGATATGCCGGGAACCGGAAATAAATTGATCAGCCAGGTTCCAATTGGCTTTTTAACGATGAGCGACCGAACGAGAATGGGCTTGTTCAACATTTTAAAAATCGAGTCCAATGTCTCCCGGTTGATATTCACTGAAGTGGAGACCGGCCGGAACTCTTCGGCTCTCATGGTATGGACCTTTTTATCCTTGGTCCTGAATATGAAGAAGTACTCTCCCCGCATACAGAAGAAACAATCATCGATCGAATGCTTTCCGCGAACCGGGAAGATGGAATGATACTTCGACACCGCTTTAGCGATGGTTTTATCCTTGTTGATCATAGGTTGCCTCCCTCGACAGGTCTGGTTGAGTACGTATCCGCATCGCAGCCATTCCTTGCAGACCTCATTGTATCCCCGGCAAAATCCAGGGTCAACGGCCGCACCGCCAGGAAATCATTTTGTTTAATTATATCTCCGGGAATAAAGAAAAAACGGAAAAGCGGTTTCCCTATTCGGGGATTCTGCGATGATTATAGTGGAGAAAAGATCACCCGCACTTCGAATAACCGCAGGTCTTGCACACCGAGCAGCCGCCCTCGTTCTCCATTATTCCGCCGCATTCCGGGCATTGGGGGCAGTAGCCCATGTCCAGACCGGTGAAGGTGATCTGCGGCTGTGTATCCGCACCTGTGGTTTCCTTGATCGCCTTTTCGAGAATGCGGGCGATGGCATCGGCGCAGGAGAGCACCATCTCACCCTCATGCCAGGTCGGGATGGGGCAGCGGATTCCGCGGAGCTGCTCGACAATGGAGGCGGGATCGATCCCCGAGCGCAGCGCGAGCGAGACGAGGCGCGAAACCGCCTCGGCATTGGAGGCCGCGCAGCCGCCCGATTTTCCCATCTGTGTGAACACCTCGCAGAACCCGTAGGCATCGGAATTGATGTTGACATAGAGGGTTCCGCAGCCGGTTTTTGTCTTGTACGTACGGCCGTGAGTAACTGCCGGTCGCGGCCGCGGATGGAGCGTTCCGGGAGCCGGTGCTGCAACGTCGCCTGCCGCGGAAGCGCCGCCGCCCGTGCCGGCGGTGATCACCTGGCCGCTGCGCGAGCCGTCGCGATAGACCGTGACACCTTTGCAGTTGAGATCAAAGGCGTACCGGAACACCTCCTCGACGTCCGCCACGGTCGCATCGTTGCGGAAATTGACTGTTTTTGAGACGGCGTTGTCGGTATACTTCTGGAACGCCGCCTGCAGCTCGATGTGCCAGCGCGGCTCGATATCGTGGGAGGTGACGAAGATGTCGCGTATCCGCTTCGGTATTCCGTAAATTTTATGCAGGCTTCCGTTGCACGCCACCAGGTTCATCAGTTCTTCGGAGTAAAAGCCTTCGTCCTGCGCCACCCGCCTGAATCCGGGATGCACTTCGAGGAGCCGCTTGCCGTCGAGAACGTTTTTTTCGTAAACGATGGCGAAGAGCGGCTCGATACCGCTCGAACATCCGGCGATCATGCTGATCGTTCCTGTGGGAGCGATCGTGGTGACGGTCGCGTTTCTCACCGGCATGCCGTCGGGCGTGTCGTAGATCGATCCGGGGAAATTCGGGAACGGGCCCCGCTCGCGCGCGAGAAACGCGCTCACCTTGCGCCCCTCCTCCTGAATGTATTTCATGATCGTTTCGGCGAGCATCGCCGCTTCGTGGGAGTTGTAGGCAATGCCGAATTCGATGAGCATGTCGGCGAACCCCATGAGGCCGAGTCCGATTTTCCTGTTTCCTTTTGTCATTTTTTCGATTTCGGGAAGCGGATACCTGTTCATCTCGATGACGTTGTCGAGAAACCGGACCGCCGTGCGGATGGTGTTGCCGAGTTTGAAGTAATTGACCTCTTTTTTCCCGTTGTTGTCGGACACCATATTCGCCAGATTGATCGAGCCGAGGTTGCACGATTCGTAGGGAAGGAGGGGTTGCTCGCCGCAGGGGTTGGTGCTTTCAATCATACCGATCTTCGGGGTTGGGTTGGATTCGTTGATCTTGTCGAGGAACACCACGCCGGGCTCCCCGTTTTTCCAGGCCAGTTCAACGATCCTTTTGAAGACTTTTGGGGCGCTCAGTCTCCCCACCGCTTCGCCGGTGCGCGGGTTGCGCAGTTCGTACTCTTCATCCCGTTTGAGCGCCTCCATGAATTCGTTGGTGATGCCGACCGAAATATTGAAATTGGCGAGAAAGCCGTCGCTGGATTTCATTTCGATGAAATCCATGATTTCCGGATGAGTGCAGTTGAGAATTCCCATGTTCGCGCCGCGCCGGGTTCCTCCCTGCTTTACCGTTTCGGTCGCGATATCGAACACCCGCATGAATGAGAGCGGTCCGCTCGATATCCCTTTGGTCGATTTGACGCGGTCGTTTTTCGGCCGGATATGGGAAAACGAAAACCCCGTACCGCCGCCGCTCTTGTGGATGAGCGCCGTATTTTTCACCGATGTAAAGATGTCGTTCATCGAATCGCCCACCGGCAGGACAAAACAGGCGCTCAACTGCTGGAGCTCCCGGCCGGCATTCATCAGTGTGGGTGAATTGGGGAGAAAATCGAGATCGACCATCATGTTGTAGAATTTTTCGGTCCACTGGTCGGGATTGGTTTCGCGGTTGAAAAGATGTTCGGCCGATGCGATGTTTTCGGCAACGCGGTAAAACAAATCTTCGGGGGTTTCGATGACGGCACCCGACTCATCCCGGCGCAGGTATCTTTTTCCCAGTACGGTCCGGGAATTATCGCTGAGAACCGCCTTTTTTCTCATCAGCCGTTCCTTGAGCGACAACGGTTCTTCATATTCGGCCGGGGGATCAATTTCATTGTATAGTGCGGCGGCGATCGGTTTTTTTTCAGCCCGTGAATTGGCAACCATGGCGATGTGCTCCTCTTTTTATCTACTACGATGATGATTCGTTGTTTGATGGAATAACGTATCTTTACTCACCGGTAATTTAAAAATAGGCACCGTGAAAAACGGAGTCAAGGGTTTCATTACATTTTACCACAAGATAGTGTGTTTGTGTAGTACGATAACCCAAGCTGTTGTGCTGAACAGCTTGAAGCGCTTACGTTAACCAGTTTGTTTTCAGCATCTTACCGTACCTCTTCCGGATATTGATCGTTTCGGCCTGCCGATGCGGTATCCCGGGCTGTTACCGAAGGGTCGCATGGTCATCTCCGGAATCGCGGTGCAAGGTGTCGGTTGCCGTCCGCCCGAAATTGAACAGGCGATATCGCAGCCGCAGATACTATTTTTCCCAATTCAAATTGAAGGGAAGTAAACATGGCAGAACTGCACGACCATTCACGTGTCGCGGAAATCAACCGCCGGATCGAAAACCTCCGGGGGTACCTTTGACATCGACGCGAAAAAGCGGCTGATAGAGGAACTTGAAGAAAAGGCGGCGCAGCCCGATTTCTGGAACGATGCCAATACAGCAAAAGCGATACTCCGGGATATCAAAAACGCAAAACGGATCATCGAGCCGTGGGAAAAGGCCCGCAACGAAGGGGGCGATCTGGCGGAATTCCTTGAACTCGCCCTCGCCGAGGAGGATTCCGCCACCCTTGCCGAGCTTGCCGGGCAGGCCGGGGTGCTGGAAAAAGAGCTCGACCACATCGAATTCATCCGTAAATTGAGCGGTGAAGACGACGATGCGCCCGCCATTCTCACCATTCACAGCGGCGCCGGCGGAACCGAATCGTGCGACTGGACCGAGATGCTCCTGCGGATGTATATGCACTGGATCGAACGGCGCGGCTTTTCCGCCACGATACTCGATGCGCAGCCGGGCGACGAGGCGGGGCTCAAGAGCGTCACGGTGGAAGTGCACGGCGACTACATCTACGGTCATCTGCGCTCCGAGTGCGGCGTCCACCGTCTGGTGCGCATCTCGCCGTTCGACTCCAACGCACGGCGGCACACCTCGTTCGCATCGGTCTATGCCTACCCCGTCGTCGAAGAGGTCGATGAATTCGAGATCGAGGAGAAGGACATCAGGGTGGATACCTACCGGGCGAGCGGCGCCGGCGGGCAGCACATCAACAAGACCGACTCCGCCGTCCGCATGACCCATATTCCCACGAATATCGTCGTTGCCTGTCAGAACGAGCGTTCACAGATCAAAAACCGCGCCGTCGCACTGAGGCTTTTAAAGGCGCGCGTGCGGCAGCACTACAAGGAAATTGAAGCGCAGGAACGACAATCAAAACTGGCGGAAAAAAAGAAGATCGAATGGGGAAGCCAAATCCGTTCCTATGTGCTACATCCATACAATATGGTAAAAGACCACCGCACCGATACCGAAACGTCAAACACGCAGGCGGTTCTCGACGGCGATATCGATGCGTTCATCGAATCGTATCTGCTGAGTCGGTAGGAAGGGGCGTCTGCCGGCGCCGCACCGCACTTTATCAGACGGAGCACCAGCAATGAACCGAAAGCAACGGCAGTCCGGACAGGGGAGCGTCGACCGCAACAGCGTTTGTGAATTCCTCGCCCGGACGCTCAACCTGGCGGCCGTCAACGACCATTCATGCAATGGTCTGCAGGTACAGGGCGCGGCCCGCGTGCGCCGGATCGGCCTGGCGGTTGACGCATGCCTCGAAACGTTCCGTCGCGCGTCGGAACGCTCATGCGGGATGCTCATCGTACATCACGGCATCATCTGGGGCGGGCTGACGACAATCACCGGCCCGGTCTACACTCAGGTGCGCTACCTGATCGACCACGACCTCAACCTTTTCGCCGCCCATCTCCCGCTCGACCTGCACCCGACCCTCGGCAACAACGCGCAGCTCGCCCGTCTTCTCGGCCTGAAGGGGATCAGACCGTTCGGGCTTTATAAGGGAGTCGCCATCGGCTGCGAGGGAACGGCCCGCCCCGGCACCAGCCGCGACGGCCTTGTCGACACGCTCTGCCGCCGCCTCGACACGGCCTGCACGGTACTTCCGTTTGGTGAAGAAGCGGTTCGCCGCATTGCCGTCGTTTCGGGCGGCGGGGCGGGCGAACTCGCCGAAGCCGTCGGCAAGGGGATCGACTGCTTCATCACCGGAGAACCGTCACACGAGAACTACCACGCCGCGCTCGAAGCGAAAATCAATGTCATCTATGCGGGCCACTACCACACGGAAAAGGCCGGGGTTGCGGCTATCGGGAAGCTCCTTGAAAAGAAGTTCGGCATCGAGACGATGTTTCTCGACGTCCCGACGGCGATTTGATGAAGTCCCGATAACCGAAACAGTTTCTGAAGAATCATTGTGATATAAAAATTCTTGTGGTATTTTTGCTAACTCACTCCACCAATCCGTCCAAAGGGAGAGTACCATGGTAAGTAAGAAGCTGGAGAAGGAGATCAACGGGCAGGTTAACAAAGAAATGTACTCGGCCTATCTCTATATGGCAATGTCGGCCCATGCGAATGCGCGGGGACTCAAGGGAATCTCACGTTGGTTCATGGTACAGTACCATGAAGAGATGGTGCACGCAATGAAATTCTACGAATACCTTCAGGACCAGGGAAACGACGTCGTCCTCGGGGCAATCGAAAAACCGGAGGGTTCATTTACTACCGCGATGAGCCTCTACGAAGCGGCCCTCAAACATGAACGGTTCATTACCGGGAGCATCAACGATCTGGTCGATATCGCCATCGCCGAGAAGGACCATGCCTCGAAGGCGTTTCTCGACTGGTACGTCACCGAGCAGGTGGAAGAGGAACAGAACGATACCGAAATCATCCAGACGCTGAAAATGATCGGCGACAACACGGCGGCGCTCTATCTCTACGACAAGGAGCTTGCGGCGCGCATGGTGACGGTGCCGACCGATTTCAGCGGCGGCGTTTCGGCGGCGATGAAGGGGAAATGACGTATCGGAAGGGGAAGGTGTATGGCGATTAACAAACAGAAAGCGCTTAAAGTTATCAATCCGGTCATCGGCATTCTGTTTATTGCTCAGGCAGGGAGCGGTATGGGACATGGCCTGATCCCGTACGAGGTCTTTGAAAAGCTTCACGTACCCGTCGGCTACCTGCTTGCCCTGGGAGTGGTGGTGCACGTCATTCTCAACTGGAGCTGGTTCAAAACGGCGTTCGGCAAACGGAAAGTTCAGGCGGCAAAAAAGTGAGTTTACCAACAAAAACAGTACCAACTTTCACGACAGGAGGGGTACCATGAAAAAGTATATCTGCAATGCATGCGGATACGTGTACGATCCGGCATACGGTGATCCCGACGGCGGCATCGCTGCGGGGACCGCCTTCGAAGACCTTCCCGACGACTGGGTCTGCCCGCAGTGCGGCGTGGGGAAAGAGGAATTTTCACCCGAGAAGTGACGGGCCGCGGGGAGACGGGACGATGACGTCGATCGGGAAACGGAAACACCCGTGTCCCGATTGTTTTTTTTGTCAATGGTGCGCGGAGGAACGATGTATTGCCTGCAGGGGCAAGGGGCATACGTCGGCGTCACCCGGGTCTGTAAATGCACTGCTTTTCAAGGAGCCTTCTCAGCATGGAGCTTCCCGCAACCGCGATCGTCATAGCGGGCGCATCGGGCGATCTTGCGAAACGTAAACTCGTTCCGGCGCTTGATGCGTTGTTTCAACAGGAGAAACTCGGCGGTGCGCCGCTTATCGTTGGAACCGGGAGAACCGCATTTACCGACGAGCAGTTCCGGGAACATTTCTCCATTTCCGCCCCATTTGCACGGCGGCTCTTCTACCACCGGCACCTCAAAGGACTCAGGCAGTTCATCGATACGCACGGGACATTCGGGAGAGTCGTTTTTTTCCTCTCCCTGCCGCCATCCGCCTATGCCGCAACCGCACAAGGGATCGCCGCAGAAGGGTTCGGCGAAAAGGCGGTCGTCATTATCGAGAAGCCCTTTGGCTCCGATACCGCATCCGCACGTACCTTAAACCGCAACCTCGCCTCCTTTTTCGACGAATCACAGATATTCCGTATCGACCACTATCTTGCGAAAGAGGCGGTCCAGAACATGCTCGTTTTCCGGTTTGCCAACTCACTTTTTTATCCGGTCTGGAACAGCAGGCATGTCGAATCCATTCAAATAAGCGCCCTCGAACGGGAGGGGGTCGTCGAGCGGGGGGCCTATTTCGACAAGGCGGGCATCATCCGCGACATGGTGCAGAACCATCTTCTGCAGCTTCTCTGCCTTCTTACCATGGAGGCCCCGCTGACGCTCCGTTCCGATGATGTCTGCTGCCGTAAAATCGATATGCTCCGGGCGATGCGCATTGACGACTGTCACCGGTTTCAGTATGCGGGATATCGCTCGGAACATGGCGTTGACCCCCTGTCGACCACGGAGACCTACGCTGAATTGCAGCTCTCGATCAACAACTTCCGGTGGACCGGGGCGCCGGTGTTCATCCGCACCGGTAAAGCCGTCCACCGCCGCGGCACCGAAATCGGCGTGCGCTTTAAAACCATCCCGCGGCTTCTCTTCAACGAGGCCGGAACAATTCCGCCCAATCAGATCGTCTTTAAAATCCAGCCCGCCGAAGGGATCATTCTCGATATCCAGAGCAAAGTCCCCGGCACCGACAACACCCTGAGCCGTTCGACCATGAACTTCTGCTACCGCGATTCTTTCGCCAGTGCAATCCCCGAAGCGTATCAGCGGCTGCTCTACGACGTGCTGCGCGGCGACCGCACCCTATTCGTGAACGCGCAGGAGTCGGAAACCGCATGGGAAGTGGTGGAACCGGTGCTGGACCGGGGGCCGGTTGCGATGTATGAACAGGGAAAGCTGCCCGAAAGCGGATTGCCGGTACGCTGGATCGATTTCGACGAATATCAGGGATTGTGCGGCTAATGCGCGTCGGCGGCAATGCATCGTTATACATACGTCCCGACCGAAGAACCATGGACTCGCCGCACAAGCATCATCGAACCGTACCGGGAACGGCGGTTCGAAACTATTTTTATCTTTTCCTCTTTCACAGAATAGCGGAGATACATCGATGGGGAAAAGAGCGGGGTGGTTGTGGTACGTCGGTGGAGCGCTTCTTTGCTGCTGCTCCCGGCCGATGCCCGGATCATCCGGGAAGCCCCTGCTGTTCGTCTCCATTCCGCCGCAGAAGTACTTTGTTGAAAAGATATGCGGCGATTACTACTCGGTAAAGACGCTGATTCCTCCCGGCGCGTCGCCGCACAGCTATGAACCGAAACCGTCGCAGATGGCGGAGCTTGCAGAGGCGCGGATCTATTTTTCAATCGGCGTCGAAATGGAGCGGGCGTGGTTGCCGCGCATCAAAAAACTCAATCCGCGTCTGATGGTGGTTCCCACCGACAGCGGAATTGTCAAGCTGCCGGCGGATGAGCCGGGAGCGGCCGCCCATGGCGGGGACACGTACGGTCACGGCAATGTCGGCAGCGGCCGTCAGGACCATGGAGCGCGTGTTCACGGAGGGAGCGACCCCCATATCTGGCTTTCGCCCGGCCTGGTGAAGCTGCAGGCGAGGCGTATTACCCGAGCGCTGGCTGCAACCGATACCGCCCGGGGGCGTTTCTATAGGAAGCGCCTTGCAGCGTTCGAAACGGAGATCGACTCTTTGCAGGAAAGAATCACCGCCGGCCTGGAGGAGTGCGGGGCAAAAAGGAGCTTTCTGGTGTTCCATCCGTCGTGGGGCTATTTCGCGGCTGATTTTTCCCTGCGGCAGATCGCCGTCGAGGCCGGGGGAAAGGAGCCGGGAATGAAGGAAGTCGGTGAAGTGGTCGCACGCGCGAAGAAGGAGGGGATCACCACGGTGCTGGTGCAGCCGCAGTTCTCGCGTAAAACGGCGGATATCATCGCACAACGGATGGGCGGCAAAACCGTAACGGCCGACCCGCTCGCCGAAGACTGGCCGGAAAACCTGCTGCGGGTAACCGGAGTACTGTGCGGAAAATGAAATCCAACACGGCCATCGTCGTTGACGACCTTACCTTTTCATATGGCAGCCGTGTGGCAATCGACCATGCCGCATTTTCCATAGAACGGGGCGACTTTCTGGGGATCATCGGACCGAACGGGGGCGGCAAAACCACGCTTTTGCGTCTGATGCTCGGGCTTCTGCGTCCCGACGGCGGCTCGATAACGCTTCTCGGGGCGCCGCCAATGAAAACCCGCGGAAGCGTGGGGTACATTCCGCAGGAGACAAACCTCAACACATCGTTTCCCGTGACGGTGCGCGATGTTGTGCTCATGGGACTTACCGGACGGCGCGGCATAGGCAGGAACTTTTCCCCGGCCGACACGACCCGGGCCGCTATCATGATGGAGCGGCTCGGATTAACTCCGGTCGGGAACCGCCCCATCGCGCAGCTCTCGGGGGGGCAGCGGCAGAAGGTGCTCCTCGGCCGGGCAATGGTCGCCGACCCGGAAATGCTCTTTCTCGACGAGCCGACCGCCAGCATCGATACGTCGGGTGAGGATGAAATATACGACCACCTGCGGCTGCTCAATAAAACCGGCGTTACCGTGGTGCTTGTCACCCACAATATCGGGGTGTTGTCCCGGTATGTCAAATCGGTGGCATGTATCAACCGGCAGCTCTATTTCCATCCCGACGGCCGGCTCGATCAGGCGACCATCAACAAAACCTTCGGCTGCCCGGTGGATATTATCGCGCACGGCGTTCCGCACCGGGTGTTTCACGATCATACCGGCGAGGGCGACGATGGTTGATGCGGTGCAGTTCGCCTTCATGCAAAACGCGCTTGCCGCCGGGCTGCTTGCGGCCGTCGCCTGCGGGATCGTCGGCACGCTTGTGGTAGTCAATCGACTATCGTTCATCGCGGGCGGCGTGGCGCACGCGGCGTACGGAGGGCTGGGGGTCGCGGTTTTTTTCGGGCTGCCTCCGGCAGCCGGGACGCTTCCTTTTTCCATTGCCAGCTCACTCGTCATGGGATACGCCGCGGGGCGCAACCGGGAACGTTCCGACGCGGTCGTCGGGGCGATGTGGGCGGCCGGGATGGCGATCGGCATTATCCTCATCGAACTCACCCCGGGGTATCAGGCCGACCTGATGAGCTACCTTTTCGGCAGCATCATGGCGGTATCGGGCACCGACCTGCTCCTCATGGCGCTGCTCGATGCGGTGATCGCGGGCGCCGTTTTTCTTTTTTATAAAGAAATTCTCGCCGTCTCCTACGACGAGGAGTTTGCCGCGATCAGCGGCGTCCCGGTGGCCGCCATCCGCTATCTTCTCCTTGCGATGATCGCCTGTACCGTCGTGATGCTGATCCAGGCGGTCGGGCTTATTCTGGTGATCGCGCTTTTCACCATACCGGCGTCAATAGCGGAACTGCTTTCGAAAAACCTCAGAAGCATGATGGTAATCGCCATAGGTGCGGGAGCGGGCAGCACCGTGTGCGGACTTTTCGTCTCATATTTCCTGAATCTGACCGCCGGAGCAACGATTATCATGGTCGCCTGCGTTGCGTACGGAATGGTCTATATCGCAACGAGAAGCGGCATGAAAGTCGGAAAGCGCAAGGGCGGTTAAACGGTGGGGATGATCGTATACACATGGTCGAAGAGGAGTACCTATGCGCTATCGTAAATTCGGCGACGCCGGATGGAAAGTATCGGAAGTCGGGCTCGGGACATGGCAGTTCGGGGGGGACTGGGGGGCGGTTTCCGAAGAAGGGGCGCGAGCGGTCATGAAAGCCGCTGTCGATTGCGGAGTGACTTTTTTCGATACCGCCGACGTATACGGCGCAGGACGCAGCGAGACGCTCATCGGCGGATTTTTTGACGAATGCAGCGAGAAGGTCTATATCGCCACCAAAATGGGGCGACTTGAGGGGTATCCCGACGGCTACTCGCTCGATCTCTTCCGCCGCTGCGTCGAAAACTCGCTCAAACGTCTTAAGCGTGAAGCGATCGACCTCCTGCAGTTGCACTGTATTCCGCAGCGGTATCTGGAAAGCGGCGAAGCGTTCGACTGGCTCCGCGTGTTGCGCGACGAGGGGAAGATACGCGCCTTCGGCGCGAGCGTCGAAACGGAGGGCGAGGCGGAAATCTGCCTTGAGCAGTCGGACCTCGCCTCGCTGCAGGTCATTTTCAATATTTTTCGTCAAAAACCGGCCGATGGGTTATTCAAGAGGGCGAAGCGCAACGGCATCGCCCTTATTCTCCGCCTGCCCCTGGCGAGCGGCCTGCTCGCGGGAAAATTTTCCAGAGAAACAGCCTTTGCATCCTCCGACCACCGCACCTACAACCGCAACGGCGAGGCGTTCAGCGCCGGGGAGACCTTTTCGGGGCTTGAGTTCGCCTTCGGTCTCGAATGCGTCGAGGAGATCCGCCGCCACGTCCCGGCGGGAATGGACATGGCGCAGTTCGCGCTCCGGTGGATTCTCGACCATCCCGAAGTGAGCGTGGTAATCCCCGGGGCAACGAAGGTTGCGCAGGTGCAGGGCAATGCCGCGGCATCGGATCTGCCGCCGCTGGCGAAACCGGTCCATACCGCGCTGCGGAAACTCTACGATGAAAAGATTGATCAGCGGATCAGGGGGCGGATGTAGGCAGGGGTTTAAAATAGCGAACCCCTACCGCGGCGCCCTCGTCGCGAACTGGATATCGTAAAAATATTTGTACCGTTTGCCAAGCGCAAGCAGCTCCGCATGCGATCCCTGTTCCACGATGCGGCCCGCTTCGAGCACCAGGATGGTATCGGCGTGGCGGATGGTGGAGAGGCGGTGCGCCACGACGATCGCCGTGCGGTTGACGATCAGATTGTTGATGGCGCTCTGGACCAGAATCTCCGATTCCGTATCGAGCGAGGAGGTTGCCTCGTCGAGGATGAGGATGGGAGGGTTGCGCAGGAGCGCCCGGGCGATCGAAAGCCGCTGGCGCTGTCCGCCGGAGAGCATGATCCCCTGCTCCCCGATCATCGTATCGAAACCGTGCGGCATTTTTTCGATGAATTCGAGTGCATTGGCGGCGCGGGCCGCATCGATGACGAGGTCGCGCTTTACGCCGGGGCTGCCGTAGGAGATGTTGTTGTAAACGGTCTCGTCGAACAGCACGGTCTCCTGCGCGACAATACCGTAGAGGTGGCGCAGGCCGGCGAGATCGCAGTCGCGGACGTCGACGCCGTCGATCAGGATGGCGCCGCCGGTGATGTCGTAGAAACGGGGCAGAAGGTCCAGAACGGTGCTCTTGCCCGCGCCGCTCGAACCCACGAGCGCGACGACGGTTCCCTTTCTGACCGTAAATGAGAGATCCTTGAGTACCTCTGCGCCGGTGCCGGGATAGGCGAAAGTGACATGGGAAAATTCGATGGAACGGGTAAACGACGGCGCCGTGCCGGGCGCGGATTCGGCGAGCGGCTCCACCGGCGCGTCGAGAACGGCGAACACCCGTTCCGCGGCGGCGAAACCGCTTTGCAGGGTATTGTTGATGGAGGAGAGCGCCTTGAGCGGAGTGAACGTCGTAAAAAGAAAGATGAGAAAACGTACGAAATCCTCCGCGCCGAATCCGTCTGCGCTGAACACCTGGCGTCCGCCGTACCAGAGGAGGAGGATGACGCAGACGACCCCGAACACTTCGGTAAGGGGGCTGGAAACCGCGCCGATGCTCGTCGAGCGGAACGAATGGTGGATGAAACGCCGGTTTTCCCCCCTGAATTTGTCCGCTTCGATTGAATGCATGTTGAACATCTTGACGGCGCGGATGCCGTTGATTGTTTCGTACAGGATCGAAACCAGTCCCGCCATATGCTCCAGCACACGTTTGCTCCGGCGGCGGACCGCCTTGCCGACGATCGTGATAAGCGTGCCGATCAGGGGAAAAATGATTACTACGGCGAGGGTGAGCTCGACATTGATGATAAGCAGCATGGAAACGCACAAAATGACGCGCATCGGCTCGATGAAAAGCCGGTCGAAGGTCGAGGTCATCGAGGCGTTGATGCTCGCCGCGTCGTTCAGGATGATCGACATGATGTTGCCCGATTTCGATCGGTCGTACCATGAAACAGGGAGCTTCAATGCGTGGTAATAGAGCTGATTGCGCAGGTCTTTGACCACGTTGAGGTTGAGGGCGGCCATGACCAGCGATTTACAATATATAAGAATGTTCTTGGCGAGGAAGGTGACCGCCATGAGCAGGCAGACGAGTTTCAGCGAATCGAAGGAGTTCTCACGGCGGATGATCAGCCACGTGTAATATTTGAGCAGGCCGTTGATATTGCCAAACGAGAATGAAGGACGGGCCATTTCGCCCTTGACCGGGTCGAAAAGCGTCTGTACGAGGCTCCCCCCGAACCAGAGTGAGAGCATTTCAAAATTTGCGACAAGAAACGACAACAGTATCGAGAGCGCTATCCACGGCGAATAGGCGGAAAGATAGGAAATCATCCTGCGGTACAGCTTGAGGCTCTTCATCGGTCGTGCGGCGGATCACCGTCGGCTACAGGTGTATGGATGCCGGTTCCGACGCACCTCTCCGGCGTCTCCCCGATGCGGGGGAACCGATGGATAGGCGCCCGAAGCGGGAATCCCGCCGGGATGCTACGGCTCGCTGCTTTCACCCGGGCTCCAGATCATGATCGAACCGCAGCTCTGGCAGAGGATGACTTTCGTTCCCTTCCTGATCTCATTGTAAAGCTGGGGTTCGAGCACTTTATAGCAGATCGTACAGGTTCGGTTGGTCGTGACGGTGCTGATGGCCCGTCCGGTTTTTCTCTTCGAGCGGATCAGGTCATACTGGCGGAAAATATGCCGGCCGACTTTCGGGATGATAGCCTCACGCTCTTCGTTGATTCCGGCAATAGTCACGTCGATGGCACCGATTTTCTGTTGGAGATCATTAATCAAGGGGTCATTTTCGGTTTTAATGCGGTCGAACTCAGCCTGGTGCTCGGCAACGGATTTCTGAAGTGCTTCTATTTCGGCGACAAGATTGTTGCGCCGTTGCTCCGCGCTGTTGATAATGCTTTTCTGTGCTTCGATCTCGGCATGAACCGCATCATATTCCCGGTTGGTCCTGATGGAATTAAGCCGTTCCTGGCTTTTTTCCAAACCGCTGTGAGCTTTTACCACCTGCTCTTCCCAGTTTTTTTTATCATTTTCCGCTTGAAGCAATTTTTCTTTGATGTCATTGAGTCCTGAAACTGTGTGGGCGATTTGTGCGTTCAGTTTCTCAACCGCTACGGGGTACTGTTCCTGGGCAAGCTCCTGTTCTTTGATTCTGAGATCAATTTCTTGGAGTTGTACAAGATATTTCAAGTCTTCAAGCATGTTGCCTCCCAGGAGCGCCGGAAAATAAAAAAAGCACCGTGTTGCCCCGGTGCTTTAATGGTGGTAAAGAGATAAGACTGAAGTGGTGTGCGATACTGCAAACTTTATAAGTTTGCAAAGTTCCTCCTCTTTCTCTTAAACTGGGCCTACTAGGGCTCGAACCTAGGACAAACGGATTATGAGTCCGCTACTCTAACCGACTGAGTTATAGGCCCTGAGTGCAATCACTAAAAATAATTCCAGCCGCCTGCTTCCGGCAAGGAGGGGGGAAATGAAGAAGGATGGAGGCGGGAGGATGAGGGAGCTGACCGGCTCACCCGCACGCCGCCAGCAGTTCCTCGGGGCTGACCGAGGCGGTGCCGAGTTGAGCAACGGTCAGACCAGCCGCATGATTAGCAAGAAATGCCGCTTCCAGCGGCGTGGCGCCGCTGGTGATCGCAGCGGTGAAAACGCTGATCACCGTATCTCCTGCGCCGGTAACATCGAATACTTTCTGCGCAACCGTCGGCAGATGCGTGTAGTGCTGTCCCTCACGGCAGAAAAGCGCCATGCCCCGTTCGCTCAGAGTAATGAGAAGATAGCTGATATTGTAAGTATCGATGATTTTCCAGCCGAGGGCTTTGATCTCTTCGTCGGAGCAGTGGTGGAAAGGAACTCCGGCAAGCATATGCGCCTCTTTCAGATTCGGCGTGATGATCGAGGCGCCCCGGTATAAATGGATATGACGGTCTTTCGGGTCGATTGCAGTGAAGGTGCCTTTTTCCGCACACTTTTCCATAATCCCGCTGATGAGCGAAGGAGAAACAACACCTTTTCCGTAATCGGCAATGATCACCCCGTCCGCCTGTGCGTGGAGACGGTCGAATGCCGCGGTGAGCGCCGTTGCTTCAACTTCGTCAAGATCGCCGGTCTGTTCCCGGTCGGCCCTGACCACCTGCTGATGGCGCGCGATGATCCGGGTCTTGATGGTGGTCAATCGGTGGGCGGAGCAATGGAGCCCGTCGGTGGAACAGCCGGTCTCTTTGAGCATGTCGGCAAGATTCGAACCGTTGTCGTCCTTCCCGCACACGGAGATCAGGTGCGTTTTGACTCCCAGTTTCGAGAGGTTCTGCACCACATCCGCCGCGCCGCCGAGCCGGCGGCTGACCGATTCCACCGCGACCACCGGTACCGGAGCCTCAGGAGAAATCCGCTCGACATCTCCCCAGAAGTATTCATCGATCATGCAATCACCCACCACGATGATCGTCGTCGTGCGCATGGTATGGACGATTTTTTCCAGATGCTGTTTTGGGCACGACGTTTTTTCCATCAGGAAATTCTCCAGAAGATGAGGAAGTGGATGAGATTGTAAAAAGGGGAAAAAATCGGGTAGATCAACCGGGAGAAAATCGGAATATGCAATCCCCACTCGAGCACCAGCAAGACCATAAAAACTATCGGCAGGTATCTGCTTTTTTCGATATAGCCGGGGATAAGCCGGTTGGGAAGCATTCCCAGGAGGATCTTTGAACCGTCAAGCGGAGGCACCGGGAGCAGATTGAAAAACGCAATGCCGGTATTCATGAGGATCGAAAGAGTGAGGAATTTGACGAGGTATGGGTGCATACCGAGCGAGGGATCCGCAACGCCTATCAGCCGCAGGGTATAGCCGAAAAGCAGCGCAAGGGCGATATTGGATGCAGGACCTGCGGCACTGACCTGAAGCATGCTTTTTTTCGGATTCTGAAAGTACCGCGGATCGACCGGCACGGGCTTAGCCCACCCGAACGGGCCGAACAGCAGCATCAGAGTCCCGAAAAGGTCCAGATGAACGAACGGATTGAGCGTCACCCTCCCCGCATCATAGGCGGTCCTGTCCCCCAGCCTAAAAGCCACCCACCCGTGGGCGCACTCGTGGACGGTAAGCGCAATAAGGATTGCGGGAATCCGGAGAATGAGATATTCGGGAGTTAAGTGCATTTACCTTCGTTTCTTCCACCCCTCTTTCCCGCCCCTTTCCCCGCTGACGGCGGAAGGGGCTGACGGATATGGGTGGATGAAGAGATTAAAATCAGCGACCGCAGTTCGTCGTTTCGAACGGATAAATAATCTACTGAATATGGATTCTTTCCCGCAATGATGCAAGATCGATTCCTGCCGAGGCGACCATTCTCGATACCGGAACGATTCGATACCCCTTCTCCCGCAGCGTGTCGATGAGGGTTCCGAGGACCGTATGCACCCGATCCTCGGTTTTTTTACGCTCCGTCCCCAGATGAAAAAGCAGTATGCCTCCGTTGATGCCGCAGGGTTGTTGGCGGGCGAGGGTGGCGACCTTGTCGATCAATTCCTCCGGCGTATGGTACCCCGGCGTTTCCGGGTCGGGGACCCAGTCGTTGCTGTCGAGGCCTTCGCGCCATGTTCTGCCCTGGCGCCAGCCGATATGGAGATACCCGGCCTCATAAGCCCAGCGGCAGATTTCGCGGTTGAACTCGCCGTAGGGGGCGCGCCAGAGGGGGGCGAGGCGCGTTCCGGTGATGGTCAGGAAGATCCGTTCGGTACGGAACAACTGATCGCACAGGACCGGTTCGCTGACCGAAGGAAGGGTGGTCGCGGTACGGTCGACGGCGTACCTTGTCAGGTGAGGATGCTTGAAGGTGTGGTTGCCGCATTCGTGGCCTTCCGCCACGATTCGCCGGATGAGATCGGGGTATTTACGGATGAATTCTCCCGTAAGAAACATGGTCGCCGTTACCGAACGCGATGCGAGCGTATCGAGAACGGCATCGGCGATGTTGGCGAGCGAGCCGCCGTCGAAGGTGAGTGAAACCGTCGGGCGATCGGCGGGACCGTTGGCAAAATGGTGTCGAGTGTTTTTCCCCGTCGCCCGGGCGGGCAGCCACCCCGCGCTCTGCGGCGCGGCACTTCCGCGCCGGACCCGCTGCGGCGGCAACACGGGAGCCGGCGCCGGTTGTTCGCCGCCCGTCGGCTCACTCCCTTCGGTCGGAGTTAATGCGCCGATCTCGCGGTTGCTGTTTTTCAGTTGCTCGATGAGGGCCAGCCGGCTCGTGCGGAGTATCGCGTTCTCGGTGTGCAGTTTCCATACCTCACGCAGGGCCCACGCGGCGAACACCGCGGCGCACAGGGCGATGGTGATCGACGACCCGAAGATAAGCGTGCGCAGGAGCGGATCCGGCGGCGACTGTTCCGCGGCCGCCGGAGCGGCCGGTTCCTTGACAGGCGGTTTCAGTTCCCCGGGGCGGCAGCCGGGCGAGAAGCAGTAGTACACCCCCCGGACGACAAGGGCGCACTCCCTGCAGAGCCACGCACCGCAGGCGGCGCATCTCCCCTGCGCGCGTTTTTCGGGATGATGCGTGCAGACGGAACGGTGCTGTTTTTTTGTGGACATGGGGGCCGGGACTCCTTAACGGTCGGTACTGTTGCAGACAGCACTACCTTTATTAATCTCTTGCCTGCGCAACGGTATTAGTATATTATTTATACCACACAAAGGACAGATCTTTCGATGCATGCGATTGAGGTTGCCAACGTTACGAAGATCTTCCGCAAGGGATTCCGGGCAGTGCGGATCCCCGCGGTGGTGGACCTCTCATTTACCGTAAGAAAAGGGGCGATCACCGGGTTCGTCGGCCCCAACGGCGCCGGGAAGACCACCACGATAAAAATGATCGAGGGTCTTGTGCACCCGACAAAGGGCATGCTGCGCATCAACGGGGAGGACGCCGCTTTCCCCCGCGCCCGCGGCGGCGTCGCTTTTCTCTCGGAGCAGCCCTATTTCTACGCGCATCTTACGGTGAGTGAAATGCTGCGGTTTACCGCCGAACTGATACGGGTGCCTTCCTCACAGATCCCGAAGGAGACGCAGCGGGTGCTCGAAACGGTCGAATTGAGCCGCAAGACCGGCACGAAAATCAAGGAATTGTCAAAAGGGATGCAGCAGCGGCTCAACATGGCGCAGGCGCTGCTCGGAAGCCCGCATACCCTTGTGCTTGATGAACCGATGAGCGGCATGGACCCGCCGGGCCGGCGGTTGTTCCGCGACCTCATGGAGCTGTTGCGGCAGGAGGGGCGCACGCTCTTTTTCAGCTCCCATGTCCTTGACGACATCGAGGCAATCTGCGATGATGTGGTGGTGCTGCAGCAGGGGAAATTGACCTATGCGGGAGGGGTGCGCGAACTGCTCGACGAGGGATTTACCGGGACCGACGTCGTGACCGGTGAAATCACGCAGGAGTGCCGTGAAGCGCTCGGCGGCGCCGGGTGCCGGTTCAGGCATGATGAAAAGCGTGGCGAATGGACGCTGTTCGTCCCGAAAACCGGCGATGTCGCGGCACTGCAACGCATACTTTCCGAAAAGGGGGCCTTTCCCCGCAGGGTCATCCCGCGTTCGATGACGCTTGAGGAGCTGCTCTATCAACGGAAAACGGAGAGCGTTACATGAATACGATACTTACCGTCGCCCTCAATACCTTTAAGGAAACGATTCGCAACAAGGTGCTCTACAATATTCTGCTCGTTGCCGCGGCCGCGCTGCTCCTCTCGCTCTCGTTCGGCGACCTGTCGCTGTTTTCGCGCGCGCAGGTGATGACCGATTTCGGCCTGGCCACCATGTCGCTGACCGGCCTGCTCATGGCGATCTTCATCGGCGTGGGGCTTCTGGGCGTCGAGATCGCGACGAAAACGGTGTACGGCGTTGTCGGCCGTCCGGTCTCGCGGGATGCGTTTATTGTCGGTAAATTCTGCGGGCTGTGCGCCACCCTGCTGCTCAATTTTATTTTAATTGCGGCGGTCTTCTTCGTCGCGATACGGTTCCTGGGGGTTACGGTGAAGGCTCCCGTGGTGTATGCGGTACTGCTGCTTGCGGTCGAGATGGCGCTTATCGTTGCGACATCTATCTTTTTTTCCACCTTCACCACGCCCACGCTTGCGGCGATTTTTACGGTTGGATTTTATATCGCCGGACACCTCAACGATCTGATGAATATCGGCGCGGAACAGCAGCGAAACCCGGTGTGGCGTTTCATCCTTGTATCGCTCAACCGCCTGCTGCCCAATCTCGAACATTTCAACATCCGCACCCGGGTCGTTTACGATCTTGCGGTTCCCGACCTTTTCGTTGCACAGGCGGCCGCCTACGGCATTTTGTATACTGTGCTGCTGTTGCTGCTCGCCATGGTTGTATTCTCACGGAAAGATTTATGAAGCGGCGCGGAGCGCTCGTGATCGCGGGTATCATCGCAATCGGCGCGGCGATCAATTTTCTGCAGAGCGGCCTTCACCGCACGGCCGGGCCGCAATGGCAGCAGGAGAGCATGACCTACCTGCCGCAGGGGGAGCGCATAAAACCGGCGCTGCTCGGTTTCGAAACCACCGTCGCGCACTATCTCTGGATACGGACGATCATTTACTTCGGGGGACACCTCATGACCGACGACAAATATCCGTGGCTGATCGACATGCTCGACATCATCACCAGGCTCTGCCCGTGGTTCTTTCCGGCGTATGAATTCGCCGGGATCATGGTGCCCGATGTATGCCACAATCCCGAAGCGGCGCGGATCATCCTGGAGCGGGGGCTGACGTATCTGGGGGCGAAAAAGTTCAACATCGCCTTTACCATGGGAATGGTGCATTATCGATACTACGACGACCGTAAAACCGCGGCGCACTATATTGCGCGCGCCGCCATGGCCGCGGACGCGCCGCGGGAAAAACTCGCCCCCATGGCAAACGCGTTTTTCACCAAGGCGGGTTCGCCGGCCGAAGGGTTCAGGGTTCTTCTCTTTGCCTATGAGACATCCGACAACCCGGACGTCCGGCGGCACCTGGCGAAAAAAATCGAAGAGCTGCGGAGGGATGTGCAGCATGGTAACGGGGTGAACTGAAGACGCACGGTTGCATCGGACGCGGCGGGAATGATATAATGGATGCATCGATAACCGGAAACGGGCGGTTCACGGAATGACGTACTATCATTATAGGTAAATAGGGAACCCGCAGAGTGAAATTCGAACACCAGTTCATCATCGCCGAAAAATACGGCAAAGGCATCTTCGGCCATGTTCTGCCGAAAGAGGTATCGTGGAAAGTACACTATGTCAATGGCGAGGTCATGCAGAACTGGACCGATTCGACGCTGTATAACTATCTTTCCAGAATAGGCGAACAGGGGTGGGAAGTCACCGCCGTAACGTCGCATACCATCATCCGCACCGGAACGCTGCCGGTGGAACATTTATACCTGACGGCCAAAAGGCTGAAAGAGGGGGGGTTAACCGTTTAATAAAAGTACTTGATATTCCGGTTTTATTACGATATAATTGTAGTATAACTTTTTCTTCTGCGGGACATTGTTACGGATGTCCGGGAAAGGGGGGAAGAAATTAATTTTCTTCTAATGTAAGAGTCTGCTTGTTTTTTCATCATTTAACCATTATTTCAAAGAAAAATCATTTTCAGGAGGAATGTATGAAACGTACGAACAAAGGTTTTACCCTGGTTGAACTCATGGTCGTTATCGTCATCATCGGCGTTCTTGCGTCGCTTGCGATCCCGAAATTTCAGGAAGCTTCGGCAAAAGCAAAAGTCTCGGAGGCGCCGACGGTATGCGGATCATTCGACAATGCGGCGCTGGCACGCATAGGCGAGGTGGGAACAGGTGCGGCGTCCTTTACCGACCTTGTGATGCAGGATTGCACGTCTTCTGATTACAGCAAGTTTTTTACGTATGCACAGTCTCTTGGTGCAGCGGTCGACCAAGAACTAACCGCAAGTCCGAATGTTGCAATGGGAGATGTGGCTACTAGTGATGACATGGGGACCCGGGTGAACATAGAACCAGGTAATAAGATTTCACATTGGCAGGCAGCGAGTTATGATAAATATCTGCCGAACTGGGGTAAAGGTACTACAACCGCAGAAGAATAAGTAGCTGCATTTGATCTGGGTTTTAAGGGTTGAACCTGAAGCATGAAATCACCGGGCGGTGATTTCATGCTTTTTTAATGGCATTACACTTAAACGGTTCATTACCGCTCCCTGCTCCATCTCGTTGCATTATTACCTGCTCAAATGTATCTTTTACATTAATTTCCCATGGCAGCGTAGCTCAGTTGGTTAGAGCAGTGGAATCATAATCCACGTGTCGGGGGTTCGATTCCCTCCGCTGCTACTTTCCTCCCTGTTGATGGTATGTTCCGTAACCGGTTATCAGAAAAGGTGCTTCGTTTCGCCCGGCCTCTATTTTCCCCCGGAGCATCGGTCGTTGCCGCCGTAAGCGGCGGAAGCGATTCGATCGCCCTTCTTTTCCTTCTCTCCGAACTCAGGCAACAGCTTACTATTGCCGAAATTGTAGTCGCTCATCTTAACCACGGTCTGCGTGGTGAAGCTTCGGACGGCGACGAGCTGCTGGTCAGGGAGTATGCGGGGCAACTTGGGCTGCGGTTCTACACCAGGCGACTCACCGGTCACCGGATCGACGAACCGGGACTGGAAGCTGCCGTACGGGAGGAACGGTACTGTTTTTTCGATGAGGTCCGCGCAGCTTCGGGCTGCAGGCTCATTGCCACCGGCCACACCATGGACGATCAGGCTGAAACAGTGCTCATGCGCATCATCCGGGGAAGCGGGCTCAACGGACTGCGCGGCATTGCTCCGCTTCGGGAGGACGGGATTGTAAGGCCGCTGCTTTCAATCCGCAAAAAGGAGCTGCTCGACTGGCTCTCGGAGGAAAAAATCGCCTTCCGCAGCGATGCATCGAACAACGATACCCGTTTTTTCCGCAACCGGGTGCGGAACGACATTCTTCCCCTGATCGAAGCCGTGCGACCCGGCGCGGTCGAACGTCTGGCCGATTTGTCGATGCAGGCCCGCAAGCAGTGGCGGACGCTGCAGCAGCAGGTGAAGCAGTGGCGGCAGCGCTATCTCTTCGCGTGCTCCGCCGATTCGTTCCGCCTCGATAAACGGGGCCTTGCGGAAGTCGGCCCTGCAGCCGAGGCGCTTCGTCAGGCCTTTATCGATTCGGGAGTCACGCCGTATTGTCGTCACATCGAGGCGGTTTTCGACAACGCCGTCTCAACCGGCCGCACCTTTCTTCTTCCCGGCGGGTGGCGCTACCTCATCGGCCGCGAGGTGCTTTTTTTCGAGCGGCTGCAGCACCGTTTCAGCTATACGCTCCCGGTTCCGGGAGAGTGCCGCTGCACCGAGGAGCGGCGCGCTCTTTCGATCACTGTCGCGACGTCGCTCCCTCCGGTCCTCGATTATGGAAAATGGATGGTGGTTATCGACGGGGCGGACCTGGGAGACCGCTGCGTGTACCGGTCGATAGGCCCCGATGATCGCTTTATCCCGTTCGGCACGACCCGCGAAGTACCGATGCTCCCTTTCCTGTCAAAACAGGGGATCGCCAAACCCGAGCGGGAGCGCACCGGGTGCCTTGTCACCGCTGACAATAAACCAATATGGATTCCCGGAATAAGGATTGATGAGCGGTTCAGGGTTACCGCCGGCACGAAAAAATTGATAAAATTACAATCAGAGAGCATTTTATGATAATATAATGTATTTTAGACACGCCTTCCGACCGGCATTCAACGGGGAAGCGCGGATTTATCATTTGTAGGAGCACTGTTTTGGAAGAGAAAAAGGCAAAAGACGGCCCAAGTGCGGGAAGCGGCCGTAAAAAAGAGGGTGAAACCGGGAAAAAGACCCCTCTGCGGAAGGATCCGGTAAAAACCATTCTCATGTGGGTCGCCATCGCCGCCGCGGTGGTGTTCGCGCTCCGGACGCTTGATGGAACCGGAGGGCCCCGCGAGGTGAAAATCAGCTTCAGCCAGTTTCAGGAACTGCTTGTCCATCCGGAGATAAAAATCGTCAAGGCGCACGTGGTCTACAAAGGGCTCGACCGGGCGCAGTTTCAGGGTGAGATCGCCGACCCGGTGAGTCTGACGAAAGTGCCGTCGATGCGCAACGTCACGCCCACAAGTTATTTCTCCGTCAACCTGCCATACGTCGACGGCGTGATGCTTGCCCAGTGGGATAAAGCCGGGTTCGAATACACCTTCGAACAGGAGAAACTCAACTGGGGCGATGTGCTCGTCAGCGTGCTTCCCTGGGCCATCATGATCATTTTTTGGCTTTTCATCATGAAGCAGATGCAGGCCGGGCAGAAGGGCATCTTCTCCTTCGGGAAGAGCCGGGCGAAACTGAATATGATCGACCGGCCGCAGACCAACTTCGCCGACGCCGCGGGGGTGGAGGAGGCGAAACAGGAACTCCAGGAAGTAATCGATTTTCTCAAGGACCCGAAAAAGTTCAAGAAACTGGGCGGGAAAATTCCCAAGGGGGTGCTGCTTCTGGGACCTCCGGGCACCGGA
This sequence comes from Chitinispirillaceae bacterium, assembly GCA_016929415.1. Taxonomy (GTDB): domain Bacteria; phylum Fibrobacterota; class Chitinivibrionia; order Chitinivibrionales; family Chitinispirillaceae; genus JAFGNB01. The sequence continues at coordinate 25,299 of JAFGIW010000175.1, forward strand.
AAGACCCTGCTCGCCCGCTGCGTGGCGGGAGAGGCGGGGGTGCCGTTTCTCTCGATGAGCGGCTCGGATTTCGTTGAGATGTTCGTCGGCGTGGGCGCGTCGCGGGTGCGCGATCTTTTCGAAACGGCGAAGCGCAACGCTCCCTCGATCATTTTCATCGATGAAATCGATGCCGTCGGCCGGCAACGGGGGGCCGGGCTGGGCGGGGGGCATGACGAACGTGAGCAGACGCTCAACCAGATGCTTGTCGAGATGGACGGCTTCGAGGTCAATTCCGGGGTGATCCTGATCGCGGCCACCAACCGTCCCGACGTGCTCGATCCGGCGCTTTTGCGGCCCGGACGGTTCGACCGGCAGATCGTCGTCGATGTCCCCGATGTCAACGGTCGCGAGGGAATCCTCAAGGTGCACACAAAAAACCTGCCGCTCGCCGCGGACGTCGACCTGCACACCATCGCGCGGGGAACGCCGGGGTTCGTCGGCGCCGACCTGGCGAACCTCGCCAACGAGGCGGCGCTCATGGCCGC
>JAFGIW010000176.1 GCA_016929415.1 Chitinispirillaceae bacterium
GAGATCGAACTTGGCGGGTACAACTTTCAGCTGCTGTTCGGCGGTGAATCGCTTGACAACTTCGCCACACTGCAGATCGCGCGTCTCAAGCGGGCGTCCAACGGCCAGATCAGTCTGCAGGAAAATTACATTCAACCGCTGCTGCAGATCGGCGGCTGCCGTTTCCTCATGGTACAGATCAGAAGCCTTCTGGAGATGCTCGTGGCGAAATGCAACACCCTTGCCCAGGGGCGGCGACAGGTCGAAGGAGGGTTTGCCGAATTTTCCAATTCGGAAGAGACGGCGTTCAGGCTTCTTGAAACGCTTGCCACCTATACACCGCTTCTCAATTACCATCTGGGTTCCCCGCTGGTGCATCCTTTCGATTTTTATTCGCTGCTCATGATGTTCGCCGGGGCGCTCAGCACCTTTTCCGCCGACATCGCCCTGAAGGATTTTCCCCGGTATGACCACCACCAGTTGACCCTCACGTTCGGGAATCTCGTCAGGATCATCCGGGCGGTGCTCGAGGCCGATATTTCGGCCGGGTGCGTGGCGATACCGATCGAACAGATCAATCAGGCGACCTATATCGGGAAAGTGCCCGACGAGCGGCTTTTTACAAAAGCTAAATTTTTCTTCGGCGTGTCGGCCAAGGTGCCGGAGAAGGAACTTATCATCGGCGTGCTGCAGCGGATCAAGATGTGCTCACGCGACCGGATCGATCTGCTTATCTCTTCGGCCATGCCGGGACTGTCGCTCATGCACACCGCGCGTCCGCCGGAGGGACTGTCGACCAAACCGGGATTCGTTTATTTTTCGCTTGACCAGAAAGGCCAGTTCTGGGAAAGCATCCGTACGTCGGGGAACATCGCGTTTTACTTTCCGAACAACTACCCCGAACTTAAAGTGGAGATGATGGCGCTTAAAGAATAACCTCCGGAGGGCGGAGGAGGTTTCCTTTTCAACGAGGGGTTGATCGTGGGTACATTCGTAGATACCATTACCAGCCAGACCATGAATCTGGACCTGACCAAAACGCTTGGAGGCGCCAGGGACCTTCAGGGGTTGTGCACCGACCTTTTCCTGATCGTTATTCGCATGCGTGAAGCAGAGGATCTCGGCGATCCGGCGTCTCTGCGCAAGCTGATCGGGTACTATCTCGAACTGTTCGAGAAAAACTGCAAATCCATCGGCATTCCCGCGGACTCGGTTCTCGAAGCGAAATATGCCCTGGTCGCGTTGATCGACGAAACCGTGCTCAGCGTTCCCGGCATCTGCCGAGATTACTGGTTTACCCGCCCGTTGCAGCTCGACCTTTTCGGCGACAATATTGCCGGTGAAGAGTTTTACAACAAGCTGCAGAAAATGCTGCTGGAGACCGAGAAAAAGAAGGACGCGCTCGAAATTTATTACATCTGTCTGTCCCTGGGATTTGAGGGGAGGTACAAACTGTTCAACGCCGAGGAACGCGTAACGATCATGGATGAGCTGGGGCGGAAAATACGGCGTACCCGTATCCGTTCGTCGGCGGGGATCTCGCCGCACGGCGGCCGGACCGACTCCATCAGACGCCGCAAGTCAAGCGGATTTCTCTTTCCGATCTGGCTTGCGGCGGTGCTTATCGTCGGAGGAATCGCAGCGCTCTATTCGTTCCTCTTTCTCCTGAGTACCGCGCAGGCCGCCGGTATTATGGATTTTCTCGGAAAATTGACCTTCAAGTAATTCATCGTTTCAGTTACGGAAAGTCGAGATATGAAAAAAGTTACTCCCTGGTTGATTGTCGTCTGGTCGCTGCTTTTCGCAGTCGGTCTGGCACTCGGGTTGACGGGGTCATTGACAAAGCTTCCCGCTCTCCCCTTCTGGATTGGCGCGGCCGTCATCTGGGCGGGTGACGGGATATGGCTGCTTGTCGCCCTGCTCACCGGGAAAAAGAAGCGACGGGGCGGCAGATCGGTGATGGCCGGAAACCAGTCCTTCAACCGCATCATGCGGGAAACCGGGGAGGCGGTGGCCCGCTATACCGATGCGGTCAACCGCAAGGGGATCCTGAAAAAGAGCGCACTTTACGAGCGGCCGTGGTTCCTGCTCTGCGGGACGGCGAAATCGGGAAAGAGTTCACTGCTCAACGGATCGGGTCTTCATTTTCCGCTGCGCTATCCTTCGGAAAAGGACGGACTGCTGGTCGAAGGCTCGAACCAGATCATGTGGTACTTTGCGAATGAGGCGGTCTGGATCGACACGCCGGGCGCGCTCATGGAAGAGAGCGGCAGGGACGACTGGCAGGCGCTCATCGCCGCGATGAAGCGGGTCCGGCCGGGCAATCCCGCCGACGGGGTCGCGATGGTGGTCAACACCAACGAGGTGCTCAATACCGATGATCAGGGCATCAAAGAGCTGGCGAAAAAAATCAGAAGCCGTATCGACGAACTGATCGCGCTCTGGGGCATCGAATTTCCCGTCTACCTGCTTTTCAACCGCACCGATGAAGTCCCGGGGTTCAATGAATATTTCAGCGATCAGCTCGACCGGGGCGGCGAACAGATCTTCGGCGCCACGCTTCCGGCGAAAATGCTTTCGGCCATGCCGCGCATGGCGTTTATCGAGGAGTTTAATTTGCTCTGTAAATCCCTCACCGATCTGCGGCTCGATAAATTGTTTAAAGAGCGTACCGAACCGAAAAAAAGGATGATCTGCCGTTTCGTGATCCATTTCGAGGGCATTCAGCAGAAACTCGGTGCACTGGTCGCCGAGCTGTTCAAACCTTCGAACTACGAAGGGAAGCCGCTTTTCCGCGGCTTCTATTTTACCAGTTGCACGGAACTCAATTCCGATACGTCAGCCCCCGCCCGGTCGGCGTCGGGCGATATGAGTATGACTGTTATCAATCATCCGCTCAACCCGAACCGCGCCTTCGCCCCGGCGGCGAAACAGCAGCCGAAAACCGTCGGCGCGAAAAAGAGCGTCGTCCGATCGGCCTTCGTATTGCCGCTCTTCAGGGAGATCATGGTCAAGGATAAATCGCTTGTCCAGTCCACGCAGAAACGGACGCGGCGCGAGATGATCAGGCACTATTCGATCATCGGCATCATCCTTGCGGCAGGGCTGCTCGTTACCGGCTATGTAACGCAGACGCACCGGAAAACAATGAAGTTCATGCAGGAAGTCGAAGCCACGCTGCAGCGCATCCCCGCGGAGAACGCGCCGCTCATGGAACAGTACAAGGCGCTCGAAATAGTCCATTCCCTTATGACACGGCTGCAGAAATACGAGGACCGCGGCACCCCGTTCACCATGGGTATCGGGTTTTACCGCGGAAAAACGGTTCTTGAGGAACTCAAGAAAAGTTACTTCTACCGGCTGCGGCGTTTCATGGTGGTCCCGGCAGTCAAGTATCTCGAATACGACATCAGGAGCCGCACGAGCTCATTCGGCGAACTCGCGGGAGAGGATTACGACAATCTGTACCGTTCCTTAAAGGCGTATCTGTCGATTTCCGAGGGCGGACCGCGCGACCCGAAGGACCTCGACACCATATTTCTGCGGACCATGCTGCTCGACGCGATCAAACAGTCGATCGTGGCCACGGTGAAAAATTCCCGTCTTCCTTCACAGGTCGAGCTGATCCTGCAGGATAACATGGGGCTTTACCTGTCGTACCTCTGCCGCGGAGAGTATCCCCGCATCCAGGAAAACCAGCGGCTGGTCGAGTCCGCCCGCGGAAGGCTTTCGCGTCTGCCGAGCGCCGATGCCCTTTACGACGCGGTGATCAACCGCCTGGCGGGCGAGGCGCCCGACTTCACCCTCGACGAGATTCTGAAACGGGAGGGCGAAGGAATCCTGCAGTCGACCGCGACCATCAGCGCACTTTACACACAGGAGGGGTGGGACCAGTTCGTCTCCGATGCGATCACCGAGGCGGCGCGCGATCCCTTCAAGGTCGACTGGGTGATCGGCCTCTCCAGGGACGACCTTCCCGAGTCGGCGTTCGATACCCGTTCATTGCGCGAAGACATGGTGGCGGCCTATCTTCTCGACTTCAAGTTGAAATGGCTCCAGTTTCTCGGTGCGATCAGCATGGAACCGTTCGGCGATCTTCAGCGCGCCTCGCGCATCATCCAGAAACTCTCCGGCGACCGTTCGGAAATCACCACCCTGCTTGAAACAGTGGCAACCTATTCGAGCCTCAAGCAGGAGAGCGAGGCGGAAATCGCGGGCAGCAAGGCGCTGGAAGCGGCGTCGAAACTGAAGGCGACAAAGAAGGCCGCCAAGAAAATTTCCAAACTCAAGGGGAAAACCGGATTCAAGCTGCCCGGCAGTTCACCTTTTGACAATCATAACGCGTTTTTCGACCACCTGCGGTCGTTCGTACATTCGACCGGGAGCGCGCTCGGCGGGTTTGAAGGGTATAAAGACAAGGCGATGACGCTGGCCGAAAAATGCGGTACGATCGATGCGCAGGGAGAAAGCAAGGCTATCGCCATTTTTAACGGGAAAGAGGATGACCCGCTTCTGAGCGGCTGGAATTTTACCCAGAAAACGCTCAACGGGATGCCCGAAGAGCTTGCGGCGGCGCTGCGAAACATCCTGCTCCAGCCGTTTGAGTACACCGGTATTGCCGCAACAAAAGTGCTTACCCGGACCCTGAACCAGAAATGGCAGCAGGAGATCATTAAACCTTTTACCAGCCGGTTCTCCGGGCGCTTCCCTTTTTCGCCGCGGGGTGAGGAGGCCTCGTTCAATGACGTCATGGATTTTTTCCGCCCGACCAACGGCACCTTCTGGGGTTTTTACGACCGGGTCCTTTCCTCGTTTATCATCAAGGACGGCAACCGATGGATGGTGCGGCAGCTGGGAAGTCTGAAGCTGCAGTTCAACCCGGAGCTTTCGAATTCGCTCTCGGAGGCGGAACGGATAAAAAAAATCTTTTTCAAGGAAGACGGAACCCTGCGCGCGCTTGATATCACGATGATTCCCTCCTCCGCCAACAAGAATCTGGCCCGTCTGATGATAGGTACGCAGGAACTCGAGCTCAGACCGGGAGGAAGATCGGTACAACTGCGCTGGCCGCTCGAATCCAGTCCCAATGCGACGCTGAAAGTCGTGGTGAGCAGTACCTTTACACAAGAGATTACGAAGAGCGGTCCATGGGGGTTCATGAAACTTCTCCAGATGGCGCGCTGCAACAAGATGAACAGCAGCTCCTTCAGCGTCAAATGGCAGATCAACGTCCAGAACCAGTATATGCTGTTTATCGAGGCGCGCGTTCAGATCGCCGGTTCCGACCACCCCTTCAGCGACAAGGTTTTTGAGTCATTCAATTGCCCCACCGATCTGTTGAAAGCGGCTGCCGACGACGGGGGGGAACCGCCGGCTAAAGAAGGATGAACGCGACGAGGAGTGACGGGGTGGTTGTCCGTGGCGGAGAGCTGCAGTAACACTTTGGACGGCGCGCGGAACGCTATTCCCGGAACAGCTCCATTACCTCCCCGACCGTCTTCGCGGAGATCAGCGCCGAAATAAAATTGTGCGATCTGCTCATGCGGGCAATCTCGGCAAGCGCTTCGATATGGGGCCCCGATTTGTCGGGTGGGGCGAGCATGAGAAAAAAGAGTTTTGACGGTTGATGGTCGATCGCGTCGAAATCGATACCCTCCGGTGACGTGCCGATTGCAAGGGTGAGTGACGCAACCGCCGTGGTTTTAGCATGAGGGACGGCTATACCGGATTCAAGCCCCGTGCTCTGGAGCATCTCCCGTTTGAGCAGAGCCTCGAGAATTTCGTCCCGCTCGATGACTTTACCCGCATCGATGAGGACCTGCAGCAGTTCACGCAGCACCGACGGTTTGTCCTTCGCCGCAAGTCCCACCCTGATGACCTCCGGTGATATCAGATCGATAATTGCCATGGCAACACTCCGTGATTAACACATATCAGTTATTGTAATGTTCACGCCCCGCAACCATGTAACGGGACACGGTAACGATTATACCATTTCTTCGAACATACTGCTCACCCGGTCGTCGTCTTTGACGATGAGTACCGAACAGCCCGACATCCGCATCGCCCTTTCAGTATCGTCGTATAATTCGTCGCGGCGACTGTGTACCCGCGAGAGCTCTCCGATTACAAGCAGGTCGATTCCCCGCTCCCTGCTCATTGCGGCGATCTCCTGATGCACGCTTCCTTTACGGCAGACGGTGTCGACCGGCATCCCTTTGCCGCGCGCCATTTCCTTCACCAGGTTGAGGTACCGCTGCGCATCCGCGTCGATGTCGCGGGCGTACTCCTCCTGTTCCGTCCTGAGGAAAATATTCGCTTTTACCAGTTCGTCAAGTGCCCGCGTGTTGACGACATAAAGCGCGCAGAGCGAAGCGCCGGTCGCGCGGGCAAGGCAGAGCGCGTACTCGACGGCGGTAACGGACTGTTCGCTTCCGTCGACATAGACCATGATCCTTTCAATAATCGGCCGCATTGGGGGCTCCTTCCGGCAATGGACGCCGTTGACGCTTTGTTTCCAGCCGCTGTTTTACCTTCTTCATGAGAATCACCATATCGCGTTCGTTTTCTTCGAGCCTGCCTTCAATATACTTTACGGTGTCGCGCAGATCGGGGATCGCGATGCGTTCAAGTGCGTTCACTTTACGGATTGTCTTGTGCACCTCGTTCGCAAGCCGCAGCACCGAGATTTTAAGTTCGGCGAGCCGGCCCATCATTTTGAGCGCCTCCTTGAATGCCACGAAGGCGCCATCAATGTGGAAACTGGTGCCCTGCAAACTGAAATACGGGGGATGCTCAATAAACTCGGTGTGCACGACCGGCAGCATCACGCCCATGACGCGCCGTTGGGAAATGGTGATGTTGGTGCTTATATTGATGGCGGCGGCAAGGTTATGCACCTTCAGCCTGCCCATCTGCAGGATTGCGTCTTCGAGATCGGCAAACGCCAGCGAGAGCCGTGCTTCGATCCGCGTCTGAAAATCGACGCAGTGATCGACCAGATTGAGCAGCTCTAAAATGAGAATCCTGCGTTTCTGGTCGAGCAGATCATACCCCTGCCGCGCGAACCGAAGCTCATCGCGGAGTTTGAAAAGGTTGGTTTTTGTCGGGGCGATGTTCATATAATCATTAGTAATAGTCAGTATTCAGTAGTCAGAATGATGTGAAGAATGAATATTGAATAATCCTTTACCTCTTTACTCCTGACCTCACCCCTTTATCCCCTCTCCTATCGGAAAGGGGAAAGTGAAGATTCCATTTCCCCCTCTCTGGCAGGAGAGGGGGCCGGGGGGTGAGGTCTAAACGTAAATAAGAAATGCACTCTTCATTTTTTCCGTTATTCATTTCCACTCTTTCCATTTTTCAAGGTCTTTTCCCTTCTGACTCCTGTCTCCTGACTTCTCTTTCACCCCCCTCACCCCCCGTAATACTTCTGAATTTCCTCCTCGGTGATCCGGTGCAGTTCTTCGGCGGGCAGTTCCCGCAGCACTTTCCAGCCGATGTCGAGGGTTTGCTCGATGCTGCGTTCTTCGGTGAGCCCCTGCGACACGAACTGTTGCTCGAACGATTTACCGAATTCGAGATACTGGTGGTCGAGCGGGGAGAGTTCCTCTTCGCCGATAACCGAGGCGAGATTTCGTACATCCTTCACATACCCGTAGGCGGCGAAGAGCTGGCTGGCGAGGTGCGGATGGTCTTCGCGGGTGAGCCCCTTGCCGATACCGTCTTTCATCAGGCGCGACAGCGACGGCAGTCCGGCCACCGGAGGGTAGATCTGACGGTTGTGCATCTCCCGGTCGAAAACGATCTGGCCTTCGGTGATGTAACCGCTCAGGTCGGGAACCGGGTGCGAGATGTCGTCGTTGGGCATGGTGAGGATGGGCAGCGAGGTGATCGACCCGGTGCACCCCTTCACCATTCCCGAGCGTTCGTACAGTTCCGCGAGGTCGGAATAGAGATACCCCGGATACCCTTTACGGGAAGGAATTTCGCCGCGTATCGTGGAGATTTCACGAAGCGCCTCACAGTAATTGGTCATGTCGGTCATGATGACCAGCACGTGCATTCCTTCGTTGAAGGCAAGGTGTTCGGCGAGGGTAAGCGCGGCGCGCGGCGTGATGATGCGCTCGATCGACGGTTCGTCGGCAAGCGAAAGAAAGAGGGCGACGTTATCGAGAACGCCGCTCTGTTCGAACGAGCGGATGAAGAAACGGGCTACGTCGTGTTTGACCCCCATCGCGGCGAAAATGACCGCGAAGTCGCTTTCGGACCCGCGTATTTTTGCCTGACGCGTGATCTGTGCCGCGAGTTCGTTGTGCGGCAGGCCGTTCCCTGAAAATATCGGAAGTTTCTGTCCCCGGATCAGCGTATTCATGCCGTCGATGACTGATATGCCGGTCTGGATGAAGTCACGCGGGTATTGGCGCGCCGTCGGGTTGATGGCCATGCCGTTGATGTCAAGTTCAGCGTCGCCGCGCTGCGGCGGACCGCCGTCGATCGGCATGCCGAGGCCGTTGAAGACCCTGCCGAGCATCTCCCGCGTTACGGCGATACGCAGCGGTTTGCCGCAGAACCGTATCCTGGTTTCGGGGATCGTAAGGCCGCTTGTGCCTTCGAAGACCTGCACGACCACGAAATCGGAAGAGGTTTCGAGGACGATGCCGGGCCTTACCCCGCCCTGCGGGTCGACGCATTCGATAAGTTCGCGGTACCCCACCGGGTGGGTCTTCTCAATCACGATAAGGGGACCCTCGATACGGTGGACGCCGATATACTCTTTCCCGACAAGTGCCGCGCTGTTCATGACCGTGCTTCCTCTCCCCGGATACCGGGAACCGTAAGATTGAACGACCGATCGAGTTTCGCCGCCAGTTTATCGAGTCCCGAAAGGTCGTCATTGGAAATGGTAAATTTCATTTTTATGATGTCCTGAAAGGTTTTCATTTTTCTGATCGCAACCAGCGTTGTTCCCGCCTTGATCGCATCGGCGCCGCGCTGATACCAGGTAACGATGATATGGAGCATCTTCGCCTGCTTCTGCACCGTTGAGAACATATCGATGGCATCGAAGGCGTTTTGCTGCAGAAACGCGTTTTTAAAGAGGGAGCACACCTCGATGATGAACCGTTGCGAATCGGGAAGCGCGTCGGGCCCCACCAGTTTGACCACCTGCTGCAGCTTGACCTCCCGCTGGAGCAGGTCCATGATCACGCCGCGGTCGGCATGCCACTCCACGGTCACGTTCTGTTCCCACCAGGGGGCGATATCCATCAGGTATTCCGAGTAGGAATCGAGCCAGGATATGGCGGGATAGTGGCGTGCGTTTGCCAGTTGACGGTCGAGTCCCCAGAAGCAGCGGATGAACCGTTTCGTATGCTGGGTGACCGGTTCGCTGAAATCGCCGCCCGGAGGGGAGACCGCGCCGATGATGGTCACCGATCCCTCCCGGCCGCAGCAGGTCCGCATATACCCGGCGCGCTCGTAAAACTCGGCGATTCTGGTTGGTAAATAGGCAGGGAACCCCTCCTCGGCGGGCATCTCCTCCATGCGTCCCGAAAGTTCGCGCAGCGCCTCCGCCCAGCGGGAAGTCGAATCGGCCATCACCGCAACATGCAGACCCATGTCGCGGAAATACTCGGCCATGGTGACCCCTGTGTAGATGCTTGCTTCACGGGCGCTCACCGGCATATTCGACGTATTGGCGATAAGGACGGTCCGTTCCATGAGCGACCGTCCGGTGCGCGGGTCGATGATGGCCGGGAATTCGCGCAGCACGTCGGTGATCTCGTTGCCCCGCTCGCCGCAGCCGATGTAAATGATGATGTCGGCGTCGCACCATTTGGCGATCGCCTGCTGGGTCATGGTCTTTCCGGTGCCGAATCCACCGGGAATCGCGACCGTTCCGCCCTTGGCAACAGGGAACAGGGTATCGATCACCCGCTGCCCGGTGATGAGCGGGATTTCGGGGGGAAGACGCTGTTTTATCGGTCGTGCAATGCGGATCGGCCAGCGGTGCATCAGTGAAAGCGGGCGGTCGCCTTTGTTGGTGGCAACCGTGGCGACCACCGCATCGACCGTAGAGTCACCTTCGGCGGCGATTGCTGCAATAGTGCCGTCGATATCGGGAGGTACGAGCACCTTATGGCTGAAGAGATCGGTTTCCTGAACCGTGCCGAGTACCATACCGCCGGTAACCGAATCTCCGGTTTTGCATGCGGGAATAAAATGCCACATCCGTTTACGGTCGAGCGAAGGGACTTCGATCCCCCGGGTAATGTAGGTGCCGCTGATGGCGCGAATCTCTTCGAGCGGCCGCTGGATGCCGTCGTAGATGGAACCGATGAGTCCGGGACCGAGTTCGATGGAGAGGGGGATGTTGTCGCCGGAAATCGGGGTGCCCGGAGTAATGCCGACCGTATCTTCATATACCTGGATAATGGCGCTGCGGTCTTCAAGCTTGACGATTTCACCGATCAGACGTTCATCGCCTACCCGTACCAGTTCAAATATCATGGCGTCGGTGATCCCCGTCGCCTCGATGACCGGGCCGTTGACTCGTTTGACCTTTCCGATAATTCGCTGTTTTGTCATGATTGCTCCGATTCCCGGTTCGACCGGTCGGACCGTGTTTTATCCGCAAAGAGCGCATCGTACACACGGTTTCTGATCTGTTGTTCCATTCGTCGGATACGGGTCGCCACCTGATTGTTGAAGGCAGTGCGTCCATCTGCCGCGGTGACGACGATTCCCTGTTCGACGAGCGGCGCTTCCGAAGCGATCGTGAGATCGACCGATGTATGCAGCAGGGAGGAGGCCCTGACCTTTACCTCATGAAGCATACGGTCATCGATGAGCGTGCGCTCTGCCGCCGAGGCGTTGACGACGGCGCTTGAGGCGCCAAGCCCTGTTGCCGCCTCGACGATCCAGTTTACAAGGGTACTGCGGTATTCCGGAGCAGTTACGGCTGCCGCGAGTTTCCGATGGACATGTGCCATGATCTCCTGCAGCAGTCCGTCCTGCGTACGCATTTTTTCCCGTTTGAGGGCGATCTTGAGGCTGGAGAGTACCGTCTGTTTGATCTGGGCTGCCTGCTCTTCGGCCTTTTTGACTGCTTCCGTCCGGACCCCTTCAGCTTTCTGACGGGCAAAGGCGATCCGTTCCGCGGCGACCTTCTCCGTTTCGGCGATAATCGAAGCGGCCTCCCGTGCCGCGTCGGCGGCTATTCCGGCGAGAATGCGTTCGGTGCCGTTTTCTACGGAAACCAGGGCGTCGACACCGGAAACCGCATGCTTATGTTTGTCGCCGATCATTGACATATAATCATTCCCCGCTATAGTTTCAGGCCGATGGTCCGGTTTACAAGCTCACGTATGCCCGGTTTATCCGGAAGGCGTCCGGTGCGGTCGGGAATTTCGACGATGAGGGGAAACGATTGTGTGAAAACGTATTTGTCGACAAGCGTTCGTATCATAGCGGCAACAGCTTCGGTTATTATGACAATGCCGACGTCACGGTCGCCGATCGCTTCGGTCAATGCCGTTCGCGCCTCCTGCGCATCGGTGACGGTATGGCCGTTTACCCCGGCCATACCAAGGCCTAAAACGGTCTCCTCATCGCCGATAACGAAATAATGCATACGTCAAACCTTTCCCAGAATAAGCAGTCCCATGATAAACCCGAACACCACGAGCCCTTCGGCCAGGGCGACGAAAATGAGCGCCTGTCCGGCAATCTCCGGTTTTTCGGCGACCGCACCCATTGCCGCGGCGCCGACGTTTGAAATGGCGATTCCGGCGCCGATGGCTCCGAGGCCGAACGCGATGGCGGCCGCCAGGAATCCCCACATCGCCTTACTGTCGCTGACGGGATCAGCAGCTGCCGTCGTTGACTGGAGCTGCGAATCGTGTTCTTTCTCCTGGGCAAAGGCTTCGAATGAAAAAATTGTTGCGATGATCGCAAGAACCGATGAAAGCATGATAAGGCTTTGTACAATGCGGCGTTTGAGTGTATGGGCGGCGTTTTCCATTTGACCTCCTTAAAGATTGTGTTGTTCCCGCAAACCGACCGGATTGAACAGTTTTCCGGTGCCGTGAAAAAATTTGGTGAAAAATTCGTAATAGTTAAGACGGAGCGCCTGGATGCCGGCGGAGAGTCCTTCAAGCGCGATCACCATGATGTTGCCCGCGATCAGCAGCAATGTCGCCGTAATCGACGCCGCAATCCCCGGATCATTTCCCCTGACCATGGCGGCCATGGTAAAAAACGCGACCATGAGGCTGACGTGTGCGATCCCCAGTCCGGCCACCCGCATGAACGACAAGGTGTTCGCCAGGTATCCGCTGAATATTTCGAGCAGCTCGACCACCCATTCCATCACGACTTTGAGCAGCAGCGTTACAGAGAAGGAGGTGCGGTGTATCGCAGAATGGAACGGCCCTTTGAGAGAAAGCAGCAGCGCCGGCACTCCGAGAAGCACTGAAATGACCGCAACACCGGGAAGCGCACGATAGTCATGGGTAACCATATACCAGCCGCAGTAAATACCGCCGCCGTATATCCATCCTCCAAGAAGCCCGCCTTTCTCGAACACAAGTTCCATCCATCGATGTTTCCTGATCAGGTTGATCCAGTTGAAGAGCAGTCCGCAGGAGATGACGACGATGCCGAATTTGACGGTGATGCCGAGAATGTCGTAAATCGATGCTATCCCCGCCGATGGATGGGTTTGACCGGTGACGATACCGTGGAAATCGAACCAGAGCGGTTTCACTGCCGAGAAACCGAAAAAAGAACCGAAGAGCATACCGAACAGCATCGATGAACCGCCGCACCAGACAAGCAGTGCCGCGAGCGCCCGTTGCGACCGCTTTAGTTTTAATGACGCCATGCCGAGTATCCCCAGCAGCGTGATAACGGCCCCCTGGCCGATATCGGCGAACATCAGCCCGAACATGATAAGATAGGTGATGACGATGAACGGCGTCGGATCGATGGTGCCGTATTCCGGGATGCCGAAATTGGTGACGAGCATCTGGAAAGGGGCGAGAATACGCGGGTTGCGCAGCATCACCGGCGCCGTCGCCCTCTCTTCATGCAGGTCGGAGACCTCATCGGGGGAGAGCCATTCGATATAGCACCGGCCTTCGGTCGCGCGGCGCAACGTTTCCGCGACGTTGTGCCGCCGGGCTGCGGGAAGCCAGCCGGAAATGAGCAGGGTATGCGACGACCGTCTGAACGTGGATTGCACCTTGACGTACAGTTCATCGATGCGCAGGCGGACCCACGATTCGAGGAGCGCATCGCGTTTTTCGGTAATGACCGCCTTGCTTTCCTCCTGAAGGCGTCGCTGCTCCTTATGCAATGCCTGCAGCTTTTCGTCGACCGCACCGGTCACTTCATTTTTAACGCCGTGCATATCGGCGGAGAGTTCCACCGGCGTCCAGCCGCTGTCGGAAAGCAGTGCATCGATGCGTTCACGGTCCCGTTTCATGGCAATGATAATGAGGTGCTCCCTGTCCTCTTTTTCACCCACGGGCACGATGACGGAGGGGGTTTCGCGCAGGCGTTCCTGAAGTGCGGTCGTTCTGCCCGAGGGCAGCGAACCGAGCCGCAGCGACACATATGAGAAACCTGCGCGGAGGGTTTCGGATGAAAAAGACGATCCGTAAAGGTCGATCTGCCGTTTGATCTCCTCATATTTCAGAATGTCGTTCTGGAGGAGACGCTGCCGGTCGCGGAACTGCTGCAGTTCGGCGGCGAGCGCGTCGAGGCGGCGGCTCTCTTCGTCGATGTTGCGCCGGGATACGCGCGCCGCATCGATCGACTGAGGAATATGGGGAACGATTGCCGCGGAACCGAGAAAGCTTTCAATTCGTTTCCGGAGGTCGCTTAGACGCATGATCGTTTCCGCCGACGGGCCAAAATTGTCCCGATAACCGGCGGCATTGTCGAACGCGTTGATCGAAATCGACTGCATGACGCCGATATCGAGCAGCGCTTCGGTAACTTTTTCGCCGTCCCTTTCGAGGACGATCGCAAAAAGGCGTATCATCGATTCGGTAAACATTACAACAGGCTCGCCATCCGTTCTCTGCTGATGTTAAGAAGACCGGCATTGAGGACGGTTCTGATCCGTTTGATCTCAAGCCGTTTTAAAATATAATAGGCGAGGACGATCCCGACGGTAAACGGATAGCCGCTCATGATGCGGCGTACCTCCTCGAGCATGATCTGTTCCAGAATACGCTCGATCATGGTCAACCGCGACGATTGTTCCTGCGGCTGCTGCGACATCAGTGCGGCGATTCCCGGATAGCTCTTCCGCAGCATCGTATGAAGGGGAGCGGTGATCTGCTGCGAACGGAAGACGTCCTGCAGGGTGTTTCCCCTGACGGTGAGCCCGCCGGGAATAATCAGCCCGGCAACCGTATCGAACGGCAGATTATAAAAGGTGCGGAACCGGATGATCCAGTTGATGTTCTGCAGATCGATCTCGATTCCGACCAGACGCAGGGCGATCAGCCGGTCGCGCGGAGGGAGTTTCTTTACTTCTTCAAGCAACTGCCGGTAATAATACCGGTCGAGTGAGTTCGAGAGCGGAAAAAGCGATTGCAGCCGTTCAACCCCGGGAAGTTCTTTGCGGATGATGTCGCCGTAAGGGGTAGGGGAGAGCAGGCCGATAATCTCATCGAATGATGAACTGTTGATAACGGCGTCAAAGGGGATTTCGTGCAGAATGTTCTCACGGAGCAGGTAGTGGATGGAGTCATCGATCGGCTGTTGACGCACCATATGGTCGAAAAAAAGACGGAGCGCGTTTTTCAGGTTCTCGATCTCATACCCCGCGGTATAGGCGCGTGAAAGCGTGAGCACTTCGGGAGGGAGATACGGTTCGATATCCCTGAAAAGCGACGCTTCCTTTTTGAAAAGCTCCAGCTCCACCATTTTAAGGTCCCCGGTCCGCTCGTAGATTCCCGGCAGGTCCGCGAAGGCGGTGGTGCGCAGGAAGTTGAACATTTCGGTGAGTGATGGACATTTGATCAGATTGGTAAAAGAATCGTCGGAGAGGATGTTGCTGATTCTGGCGCGCAGTTTCGCATTTATCAAGGCATAGCTACCGACTTCGGTGAACATCAACGCTGCGTCTCCGAAAAGGCCGATGTGGTAATCAGCGAAGCGACTTCATCGACAAGAGCATTAATTCCGTCCTTACTGCGCTCACGAAGAAACCGGTTCCCTGATTCAACATCTTTGAGAGCTTTTTCCCGGCTTGCTTCCGCTTCCTTACGCGCAGACGTAACCGTTTCCTGTATGATACGCTGCGCCTCTTCATGCGCGGCGGTAACAATGGCCGAAACCTCTTTTTCGCTCTCCCGCCTGATCTGTGCCGCCTTATGCCGGGCATCGGCCAGAGTCTGTTCAACCCTCTTTTCAGCGGCCAGAATTTCGTCTACCACCTCTTTCATGCGTGCCGGCTCCCGGTATAGGTGCACTATTTATCCTTATAAAATATGCATTGCCGATAGTACCCAGAGATGATTTCTTCATTAATGCATCGGCCACATTGCCTCCCACCCCACCTTCAGTCGATGATCCGCACCAGTGTGCGTTTGATCCACGCGCCAAGACGGTCGAAATACTGGTACACGACAGGTATGATGAACAGCGTCAGGAACGTTGAACTGGTGAGTCCGCCGATGACCGACAGCGCCATGGGGCTGGCCATGGCCGAACTCTCTGATCGGTCAAGAGCGAGCGGGACCATTCCGACGACCGTGGTGATGGAGGTGACGATGATCGGCCGCAGGCGGGTTTTCCCGCCCTCGATGAGCGCGTCGTGAATGCCCATGCCTTTGGAGCGCAGTTGATTGACATAATCGATCAAGACGATGCCGTTGCTGAGCACGATACCGGCGAGAATGATGATCCCGAGAAACGAAGTGAGCGACAGGGTTTTGCCGAAAAGGAGCAGGATCCACACGACGCCGATCACGGCCAGCGGGATCGTGAACCCGATCACCAGGGGGTGTATGAGACTTTCGAACTGCGCGGCCATCACCATGTAGGCTAGAAGGATCGCGAGCAGCAGCGCGAGCAGCAGCTGCATGAAGGTCTCCTGCATGTCCTTGTATTCGCCGCCGAAACTGAGGCTGTACCCCGACGGAAGGGCTTTTTCGATCGGCGCGATCCGCTCCTGGATATCCTTGACGATAGCGCCAAGCGGACGGCCTGTATAATTCGCGTCCACGATTCCGGTGCGGAATTTATTGTCGCGGTTGATGATCACCGGTCCTTCGGCCGCAACGAGCGTCGCCACCTGCGAGAGCGAGATGGAGGCGCCCGAGGGGGTTTTAAGCGGGAGCTGGTTGAGGTATTCGAGATCGTTGCGGAATTTATTGTCAAGAATAACCCGGATGTCGATCTCCTCGTCGCCGGTGCGCAGCTGGGAAAAGACCGTTCCGAGATTGGCCGCTTCGATCGTTTTCTGCACCTGATACGGCGTCAGGCCGAAGAGAAGCGTCTTTTGCCGGTTGATGACGAAATGGTATTCCGGCCGCGCCTTCGAAAAGGATGACTCGACGTCATGGAGTCCGGGCACGGTGCGGACCACTTTAATGATATTGTTGGAGATATCAGCCAGTGTCGCGAAATTATTGCCGTAAATATTGATCTTGATCGGTTTGCCCGATGCCATGCTGAAACCTGACGTCGACATGATCGTGATCTTGCCGTTCTTCAGTTCCGGCAGGCGCAACCGGACGAGATCCTCGATCTCCTGCTGCGAACGTTTGCGGTCTTCCGGATCCTTGAGCATCACGAAAATCTGCGCGCCGTTGGGTCCCGAAATCGATGCGCCGCCGGGGTCGCCCATCTGCGATTCGTCTACGCCGACGACCTCACCGACGTACGTGGCCTCCGGATAGCTCATGAGCAGTTTTTCGATGCTGGTGCACATTGAAGCGGTCTCATCGAGCGTCGTTCCGATCGGCATTTCCAGGTTAAGGACCATCATGGTGCTATCCTGTTTCGGCATGAACTCTCTGCCCACAAAAACGGCGCCGGCGCCGATGCTCACGATCAGAAGGATCACAACCACCCACAGCGTGAGGCCGGGACGGCGCAACACGCCCTCGAGTCCCCGGCCGTACCAGTCCTTGATACTGTTAAACCATCGCGCCGGCTCTTTTTTCGGCTTGCGGAAGAAGACGGAGGAGAGCATCGGGACGATCGTGAAGGCGACGAAGAGGCTCGCCAGCAGCGTGAATGCGATCGTCAGCGAGAACCCGCGGGTGAGCTGCTGCGCCATTCCCTGGGAAAACGTCAACGGCAGAAACACGATGATCGTGGTGAAGGTCGAGGCCGAAATCGCCATGCTTACCTCCGACGCGCCGTTTCGCGCTGCATGGACCGGCGATTCGCCGTTTTCAAGATGACGATAGATGTTCTCGATGACCACCACCGCATCGTCGACCAGTCGACCGACGCCGAGCGCCAGACCTCCGAGCGTCATGAGGTTGAGCGTGAAGCCGGTAAGATACAGCACGATAAAGGTAGTGATGATTGAAAGCGGCACCGCGATTGCAATGATCAGCGTGGGGCGTAGGTTGCCTAAAAAAATCAGCAAAATAAGAATCACGAAGACGTAGCCGATGATAATGTCGCGACTGGTCGAGCCGATGACGCGTTCGACCGGCTTGCCCTGATCCCAGAACGTGTAAAACTCCAGTTGCGGATAGATCTTTTTAACCGCCTCCATCTCCTTGACCAGTTTACGGGAGACATTGAGCGTATTGGCGCCGCTCTGTTTCATCATGATCAGAAAAACGGATTCCCTGCCGTTAATGCGTATGAGGCTGCGTTTTTCCTTGTAGGCGTCGCGGACGTCGGCGACTTCGTAGAGCCGCACCGGCGTACGGTTGTCGGGCGCCACGCCGATGATGATATTGCGGATATCGTCGATGCTCTTGAACTCGCCCATGGCGCGAAGGAGATAGTCGGTGTTCGATTTCGTCAGGTACCC
>JAFGIW010000177.1 GCA_016929415.1 Chitinispirillaceae bacterium
ATGCGTTGAGTGAGGACGGCTCGAGATGACGGGCAGTCCAGCGCCGCAGTAGAAAAGTTTATGAATAATCCGGGTAAGAAAGATGATGTCCCGGCAAACAATTATGCCGGTCCGCCGATATTGCGAAAATCCGCTTCAGGAGCTATTTTTTCTCCGGATCATCTTATACCCCTGATCCTGGAGGTTTCTCGTGGAAGAGTGTATGAATTCCGTCCTCATCGTCGGGAGCGGTGGACGTGAGCATGCGTTGCTGAAAGCGTTTCTTCGTTCAGAGCGTCCGCTCTGTATGTTCGCTTTTCCAGGAAATCCCGGAATGGAGCGTGACGGGTGCATGTTGGTGGATAAACCGATCAATTCATGGGAGGACCTTGCGGATTGGGCGGTAGAAAACAAAATTGAACTGACGGTTGTAGGGCCTGAGGCTCCGCTGGTCGATGGTATTGTCGATGTTTTCAAGGAAAAGGGATTGATTGCTTTCGGGCCGTCCAGAGAAGCTGCGGCGATTGAAGGAAGCAAGGCGTTCTCAAAGGAACTCATGAAAAAATACGGGATTCCGACCGCCGATTTTTCAATTTTTTCTCAAAAGAGTGAGGCATCGGCATATTGTCAAAAAAAGGGCGCGCCGATTGTTGTCAAGGCGAGCGGTCTTGCAGGCGGGAAGGGGGCGATTGTTTGCGATACGCTTAATGAAGCGGAAAACGCCCTTTCAGAGATATTTGATAAAAAGGCATTCGGGGAAGCGGGAAATACCGTTATCATTGAAGAAAAAATGAGCGGTGAAGAGATTTCGGTTTTTGTCGTGACCGATGGTCAATCATACCGGATATTGCCTGTTTCGCAGGACCACAAAGCAGTGGGTGATGGAGATACCGGGCCGAATACCGGAGGAATGGGTGCGTATGCTCCGGCACCTGTTGCAACCGCGGGGCTTATGAAACAGGTTGAGCGTGAAATTATCGTACCCTCGTTAAAAGCAATGGAAGCTGAAGGTAAACGATATCAGGGATTGCTCTATTGCGGGCTGATGATAACGCCGCAAGGGCCTAAAGTAGTTGAATTCAACTGCAGATTCGGCGATCCTGAGACACAGGCGGTACTGCCTCTGGTTACCTGTGACTGGTTTGAACTTTTCCACTCTGCTGCCGGCGGCAGTCTCTCGACAACTGAATGGTCGCTCTTCCCCGGATACGGCGTCTCGGTGGTATTGGCATCAAAGGGGTATCCGGGTAGTTATCAGAAGGGAGCGGTGGTCGATGGGCTTGACGAAGTAGAGCATGCGCGGGGCAACATCGATATTTATCACAGCGGGACCGCGCTGGATGAACAGCAGCGTATCGTCACCAAAGGCGGCAGAGTGGTTGCCGTCAGCGCCTGGGCGGAGACGCTTTCCGATGCGATCGCCCTTGCCTACGAAGGGGTCGGCGGCATTTCGTTCGAAGGTATGCAGTTTCGAAGAGACATTGGCGCCAAAGGTCTGGCACGACGGAATCGGTTGACCACGCAAGTTGCTGCGGGGCGGTGAGGAACGGATGGTCCGCACACGGAATAGAAACGAGTCTGCAATGACGAAAGTCGCGGTAGTCATGGGTTCCGAATCGGATATGCCCCTTGCCGAGAAAGCGGCGGAAACCCTTGAGGAGTTTGGCGTCGGATATGAGGTCAAGGTGATTTCCGCACATCGGAATCCCAATAAAATCCGCAGGTTCGCGCTTGACGCTCCCGGGGAGGGCTTCGGCGTCATCATCGCCATTGCCGGGCTGGCGGCTCATCTTCCCGGCGTCATCGCAAGCATGACCACGCTGCCGGTTATCGGGGTCCCCGCAGCAGGCGGGCCGCTCAGCGGAGAGGACGCATTGTATTCCATTGTTCAGATGCCGGCGGGAATACCGGTTGCCTGTGTCGGGATCGAAAACGCGAAGAACGCCGCCCTGCTCGCGATCCAGATGCTAAGTCTGGCTGAACCGGCGCTCGTCGGGAAAATGCGTGCCTACCGGCGGCAATTCGGCGACGATGCCTGCTGAGCGCATCGATTTACAAACGCTTCTTGCCCCCGAAGGCGGCCGCCGATTCGCCGAAATCGCCGCACGTATTGAACATGGAGCTGTTTTTATTTATCCGACCGAAACGATCTACGGCATCGGCGGGAGGTACGACGACAGCATCGTTTATAAGAGGATCCTTTCGGTTAAGCAGCGAACACCCCACCGGCCGATGATCCTGCTCGGTGCGTCAACCGCACAATTCGATCCGTTGCTTTGTAAGTTTCCCCCGGCGGCGCGGCGTTGTGCCGCAGCCTTCTGGCCGGGGCTTCTGACCATGGTGCTTCCCACTCCTTCGGCGCCTGAAGGGATCGCGATACGTGTCTCGAACCATCCGTTTGTCAGTATGCTGGCCCGGTTTTTTGCCTTGCCGATTTTTTCCACCAGTGCCAATGTGAGCGGAGAACCTTATCAGCCCGATCCCGGCAGCATCTATCGGACATTTACGGACAGGGTTGATTTCATGATTGATGCCGGTGTCCTCCCATCGTCGCTTCCATCGACCGTCGTGCGTATTTCCGCTGAAAATGAGGTAACGCTGGTGCGCGAAGGGCGTATCCCTGCGGCGGAAATATTTTCTGTTGTTAATCAATAACGATTCGCCGGTCGTCAGCATCCGATCGGGGCTGTCTGGTTATTTCGATTATTTCGATGGTGGTCTTTCCTTCGTTGTCCGGCGAGCGTCGGAGCAGGCGGTGATGGAACCCCCGCTCTACGGTGCGCTGTTTGAACCTGTTCCAGAAGCGCCGGCAGGGGTCGGCAATCCATGCCGACCCTTCAGGGGCACACAATTGTCCGATACAGTCGAGCACCGGATCGATCCATCGATCCTCGTAAAGGACATCGGAGGCGACGATGAGGTCGAAGCGCCGTCTGAAGGGAGGGTGCCGCCAGTCGGCGCAGACCACTCGCGCGCTGCCGTTGTTTGCGGCGATATTGTATGCGGCAAAACGGCACCCGTGCAAAGAAATGTCGGTCGCGATCATATAATGATGCCGTGCGGCCAGCGCGCTTGCGGTGACCCCCAGCCCGCACCCGAGTTCCACGATCCGCTGATTCACGGGCAGGCGGTGCTGCATAACAAATGAGAAGAGTGCCGCCGCCGACGGCCACTGCTCGGCCCAGTAGGGGAGAAAACGGTCCTTGTCATACTGTTCGTCGGTTATTGTATCGAACACCGCGTCGGGATCGGCGGGAAGCACGAATCGGAAGATCCGGCCATCATGGATCAATGAGAAGAAGGTAACGGGAAAGGGAAGCTGCGAAGGATCGGGTATGATCGTCATGGTATACTCTTCAGAACAGATGAACCGGGTTGACTCCGGCGGCTCCGGCAAGGGGGCGCCTGCAGTTCTAAAAATAGTATTTTCACGGACGACTCTTCCCGGCATGTGTCGTTTTAGACACGTCCGACCCCAGTACGGATAAGCAGGTATGCGATTCTCGGTTTGCGGCACGTTCTCTGATCCCCAGCTTTTCTAAAAAATGCGAAAATGTTTCTTATATCTGCAAAAAAAGCTTTATTAAGAACCACTCATTTTATCTGCAGCCGGAATTCCGCTATGGCATGCGAATTGCATTTGACAAAACAATGAAAATAAATTAAAATCATTTTTGCCGACCTTAACCGGATAAATAAAATAGCTTTCTATGAAAAGACGACCGTGAAATCATCAATAAAAATTATAAAATTGGAAAACGGGTAATGGTTATATGGTGCAAGTAACCGAATACGCTACATCTGACATGATGGAAGTGGTCTCGACGCGAACCGAACGGCGGAGAGCATGGCGGCAAACGCTGCAAATTGCCGCAGACATGTCTTTTTACAACAAGGGCGCACTGTACCGTGCATCACTTGTAGACCTGTCCTCAGGTGGTGCGCGCCTGCAGTTTAGCCTAGGAGGTACCGCTGATACCATGCCGACGCTTCACAGAGGCCGGAAAATGGAATGCTATATTTCGACGCCGGAAGGCAGGACGAAATGCAGAGGAACGGTGCAATGGACTTGCAGGACTGATGATCGGATGCTATGGGGTATATCGTTTATAGAGTTATCCCCAGACGGGAACGACCCTTTGCGTAATGCCATAGCTGATGTGTATCGTTACCGGGGGGCGGCGCCGGTTACCGGAATGGCGCAATATTGACGTGATACCGTAGTGAGCATCACCACGATCCTACATTTTTTCTTTAAACTGCTGCAGCCTGCGATACAGATTGGAAAACGACATCCCCAATGCCTCGCTGGCCAGTTTCTTGTCGCCGTTGTACTTTCTTAAAATGGTAAGGATATGTTTTTTTTCCATCTCGCGGAGATTTTCGACATCGTCGCCGGCTTCGGTCGAAGCGTGCATGCCGTTGAGGCCCGGAAAATGGAGCGGCATGAGCGGTCGGCCCTGGGAAAGAAGCACGGCGCGTTCCAGCATGTTTTTAAGCTCCCGCACATTTCCCGGCCATGCATAATGTCGCAGCAGCTCGATAACGTCTGAAGAAAGGGGCAGATGAGTATAACCGAAATTGTCAAGAAGGTGTTTCGCCAAGCCGGGGATATCGTCCACCCGTTCGCACAGTGATGGTACCGTGATCGGGAAAACACAGATACGGTAATACAGATCGCTGCGGAACCGGTTGTTTTTTGATTCCCGCAGCAGGTCACGGTTCGTGGCGCAAATGAGCCGGAAATCGCTTTTCCTCACCCTGTTCTCGCCGATGCGCCGGAAAGACTTTTCCTCGATGGTTTTAAGCAGTTGTGACTGCATCTCCAGGTCCATGTCGCCGATTTCATCGAGAAACAGCGTTCCGCCGTCGGCGACTTCAATAAGCCCTTCCCGCTCCTTTATCGCAGAGGTAAATGCTCCCTTCACATGCCCGTACAATTCGCTTTTGATCAGTTCGCCTTTCAAACCGGAACAGTTCAGTTCGATAAAGGCTTCCGTCGAGCGTCCGCTCTTCTCATGTATCCATTTTGCCAGAACGCCTTTGCCGGTGCCCGTCTCACCCTGAAGAAGAATAACCGAATCGTTTCGTGCCGCGAGTTCGGCATAGGTGAGAAGTTCGGCTATTTCTGCGCTCGTTCCGAAACAGGGTTCTTCACTCTTCGAAAGCCGCTGCTGGATGATACTTTTTTTCCTCAGCATATTCAGTTCGAGGCATTTTTCGAGTGCCTCCCTCAAATCATCCATCTCAACCGGTTTGGTAAGAAAATATTCGGCGCCGTTTTTGGTTGCCTGTACCGCAGTCGGAATGTCTCCCATACCGGTTATGACGATGATCGGCAGCTGAGGGTACGCCTGTTTTTGTTGCGGTATCCAATGAAGTGCATTGCCGTCGGGAAGTTTCAGATCGAGTATGATGGTATCAAACAGACCGGCATCGATCGCTGCGCTGGCTTCCTTCAGCGTTGAAGCTCCTTTTACCGAATATCCGTTGCCCGACAGAAAACGTGTGTAGCCGAACGTCGCGGCTTCGTCATCTTCGACGATTAAGATTGATTGGTGGTATGACATGATATTTCATTCCCGGCAGATCGATACAATAATCACCTGAAAATATATGATGCCGGGGAAAAATTGCACCAATACAGTATTCCGACGGCGGGATGGTAATTCAGAGAGGTTGAAACCGGCAAGAACAATAAAGATTCTCAAATCCGCAAAGATATATTCCTGAAAACGATAATCAGGAGGCAGGGTGGAGCCGGTGTCCTAGTATAAATAGAGCCCGGAGAAGGACATATCATCCTTGGTAATTAATAGTGAATCTCTGTAGTTTGAAACTTGACAGCGTCTTCACCGCAGTGTGATCGATTTTTTCATTTCTGGAAAAGACATCCGGTCAGACTGTTTTTGTTGGCCTGATAATTGCTTTTTTTTATTTTGTTTAACACTCAGTCGTAAGAGGGACCGGACAAGCTGAACAATGTCCTTTAAAACATATTGGCGAAAAGAGGCGGGAGAGATGCTGCGGAACAACCCTTATCAATTGACAACAATGGCCACGCAACATAGAATAAAGGGTACACGTCACTTCTTTTCCGGAACGGATACTATGAAGAAAGGAAAAAGAATTCTCGTCATCGATGATGAGGAGGTCATTTCATTCGGATTTTCAATGGTTTTAAAAGAGCCGGGCGTCGAAGTGGACTGCGCGCAGACCGCGGAGGATGCCCGGAATCTTATTGCGGCTCACCGGTATGACGTTGCAATTATCGATTTGCGATTATCGGATTCGACTGAAATGGAGGGATTCGATTGCATACGGCTTCTGCGTTCCAGTCAGAGCAATTGCAGAGTCATCGTGCTGACCGCCTATGGGGATAACGAGGTGAGGGAGCAGGCGACCGCGCTGGGTGTCAATCGTTTTTTTGAAAAACCCATGGAGCCGGAGATCCTCAGGGAAGCTCTGGCGTCATTTGGCGTTTACAGGAATTGACGGGACTAAAAGGGGTTTTTCTCCGCGAGAAATCTACTTAGTGTCTGTCCGGAAACTACCATTTTCGGACGCTGAGCGGAGTCGCAGCGCCCGTCATCTGATAAAATCGACACATTTCGAC
>JAFGIW010000178.1 GCA_016929415.1 Chitinispirillaceae bacterium
ACAGTAACACCGACATTGGCAAGGGCAAGATAATCATCCTCGTTCAACAGGCCGTCGAATTGCCTGCCATAAAGCTTATTAAAATAATTAGAAACAATCGATGTTTCAATGTTCATGACGTCCAGTCCCAATTTTCTTGCGATTCGGCGTTCCCATCGCTGCAATAAATACCGGTGGAACATCTGCTCGCCGAAATCGGAGACGGCGCTTCCCGCCCCTTCGAGGGAGGTGAAAGTGATGCCCGCCCGGCGGAAGTACTCCCGTTCACTCTCTCCCGGCTGCTCGTCAAAATCGGATGAGAGATGAAAGGTGATGTTTGGTTTCGGCCCCTCGACCAGACGACCCTTTTCGCTTATTCCCCCGGTGGCCGGGTCGTTGACTATGCAGGTAAGTTTTATACGGTCCTGTCGGCTGGTATCGGAAAACGCTTCGGCGCTGCCCCATACGAGCGGCAGATTGTCATAACCTCGGTTTTTATCCGGTTTCTGGGGGTCGAATTCAACGCCGATATCCACGTTACGGTCAAAAACACGGCCGTAATAAACCGCCCCCTTGTACGACCGGATGGTTCCATAAAGACGGAACGTATTATCAAGATAGCGTCCGCGCACATTCACTATCGAGCTGGGGTCAAGGTAAGCTTCAAGAAATCTCATGATCCGGTTGCGTTTTCCGGTCAATTCCCAGAAATACATGGCGTTGCGGTTTCCGGTTATGAGGTCCATTTCCCAGGTTACATAAGGAAACGGGTCGTGTTCCCACTGCAGTTCCTGAGCGGGGAGAAAGGGAAAGGTGAACTCAATATCACGAAGCACCCAGACGCCGGTGATCTTCAGTTTTTCCAGCGGTCCGGAAATGGTAAAATGGTCGAACGGCTTTTTCCCCCGGAATTCGATGTTGCCCCGTTCCCGCAGCGGCATGAAACCGGGGAGATGCAGATCAACCCCTTTTTTGGGGGTCACGGTCTGGAACATGCCGAAATTAAGCGGTCCGATCGTCAGCGGTTCATACCCGTCGGGAATCCGGTGCTCTGAAATAATGCTGATGGGCCGGCGTCTGATGGTTCCGCTCGTGGCGGTATGCACCAGGGCATTGCTGTCGATAGTCATCCGGAAAGTGAAGTTTTTGATGTCGTCGAGGACAAAGGGGCGCACGCGCAATATTCCCTGAGGCATTGAGATGGCGCCTCTGGTAAAACGCCAGTTTCCGGCGGCGGTATGAAAAGCGATATCAGCAGTTCCTTTCGCCGTGCCTCCTATCGGTGACGGGACATTCTTTTCCATGGTGGCGAGAAGGTCGCCTGCGAGGTGCACCGAGGCGCGAAGTGTGTCAAGATCGGTGGAGTTTCTGCCGAGCATGGCCCATGGAAGGAAACCCTCGGCCCGGCCAATGGAGCGTTTGCCGTCGCGAAAGTCCAGCCGGGCGACCATGATCCCCTTTTGGTCGATCGTCCCGCGGCAGCGTATCGAGTCGAGACGCACGGTGTCGAGTGCAATATAGGGGGCGGCGCAGGCAAACTCGACGGGAAGACCCTTGCTTGACGTGCCGACGGAACCGTTAATAAAAGCTTCAATGCCCATGTCGACCGGGATGAGGGGTCCGAGCAGCGTACGTGGAGTGAGATTGGCGAAGGTTCCCTTGAAATTGATCCGGCCGAGGGGATTCGTTATGGTATCTAGGGTGAGGACGGTGTAGGTTTCCCGCTTTATTGTCGTCGGGAGAACCTTGAATCGATTTCCGCGTGTGTGTATGGTAAGGTCGGCCGAGAAACCGCCGAGCTCTTCGTTGCCTAAATTGCGCAGTCGTATCGACGAACGGGTAATAAGGGAATCGAACGTTCCGGAGACGACGGTCGTTCCCGCGACGCTTCCGCTGTCGAGTCCCGTTGCCTTCCCGGGAAAAAAACGGAGCAGGTCGGCGACGGGTTTCCTGTAGGTAAACAAGGCGTCGATGCGGGGAGATGTTGCGGCATGGAATATCCGCGCGCTTCCGTGCACTCCGCCGTACCCGCTCATCGTATCAATGACGACCATGCTGTCGAGGACCTTGCCGCTGCCGGAAAAGGCCAGGGGAACGTTTCGGTACCGTACGTTTTCCGCGCTCATATTCCAGACCAGTGCTCCGGTATCGGAAGCCAGGCGGTCGATTTTTGCACGCACGACACCGTCGAACTCCTTTACCCGCAACGCGAGTTCGACGGCGGCGCTGAAACGGTTGATCCATCCTGAGCCGGTTACTGCCAGGTGTGCGGAATCGATCTTCGGCATACCATGCATTCGCTTGAGCTGTTCTTTTATTGGATGCGGTCCGACGGAGGCTGAAAAGACGGCGACGGGGGAAGGCGATATGATACTGTCGACCACGCCCGAGACCACTACCGACGTGGCCGAATCAACCTCCACCGACCTGAATGAGAGCCGGTTGTTTTCAAGACTCGCCACCAGTTGAGGGCTGCCGAGCGCGATATGCTGGAAACGGAGTTCCTTTGTCCATATCCGGCAGCTTATGTCGGGCTGCCGTCCCGGTGAAGCGGTCGCGTTTCCGATGACGAGGATATCCCCTTCAAGTCCGGATCGGCCGGGCAGCGAATCCGATGTGATGGAAAATCCGATGTCGTAGCGGTTCTTCGCGGAATCCAGTTCGAGCGAGCCGTGCAGGCGCGCCGTGAGAAAAGGGGTTTTTACCAGAGCGGAATCGGCGAACAGCTTCGTTTCCGAAAGATGCCCGGAGACGCGGATTTTTTCAAGCGGTATGTTTTCCAACCCGATGCCGCCGACCGCCACGGAGAAAAACGGGCTTTCCCCCTTGTTCAGGGTGATCGATCCCTCGGCCCGGCCCGTGCCCGAAAGCCTTTTCAGCAGGGAATCGGGGAGAAAACCGTAGAGGGAATCGGGCGTCAGTCGCGGGCAGGCGACCGAGAGCCTGGCCGATAGCCCTCCGGTAAACCGGAAGTCGCCCAGCGCGGTACAGCGCATACCCCTGACCGCCGCGTCGAGCGCGCTGATATGGCCGCCGCCGTTTTCAAGTGAGAGGCGCACAGTGATCGAATCCCAGAGGAGCGGCGGGTCTTCGATAGCGGCCGCAGCGCCCGAGAGCCGCACCCAGCCGTGCAGTTCCATGCTGTCGGGAGAGAACGGGTCCGTAAAGGTGCACTCGACCGCGCCGTTGATCGATCCGGTGGAAACCGTCATGTTGTCGAGAGAAATCCGTCTGCCGAACCGGGCGTCGTTCAGGCGCACCGAGACGTGGTTTTTATTGTTTGTCCAGGAATGGTTCGCGTGCAGGGAGACATTTCTTTTTGATGAGCCCGACGCACCGTTGAGGCTGAGTGACATTTCATCGACATTGTTCGACAGTTTGCCGGTAAGTCCCTCGGCGAGCACAACGGCGGCGTCGCCGCGGTCGTGCAGCCGTATAGCGCCCCCCTTGATGAGAAGGCTCTGTACCGGGGCTTCGGGCAGAGGGCCCGGTGTCGGGAGTGGGGGGGGGGAGTGGGGGGGAGCCGCGGCGGCCCGCTGTGGTTGCGGCAGTGAAAAATCGGCTGTGGGTCCGATGAGAATGATCCGGTTGATGGAGCGGATGAGATTTCCGCGGCCGGCGATCAGCCTGATGAAGGAGAGCCCCACCTTTATGTTGCGGATCGAGACGGAAAAGGCCTGCAGCGGCAGCGAAACCGAGACATTCCGCAGGTAAACTGAAAAAAAGCCGATGCGCACCGCTTCGACCGTGCAGGTACCCTTGATCGTTGAGGCGACGGCCTCGATCAGGAGGTTTTCAAGGTTTCTGTTCCGTTCCAGGCTGCGCTTTCCCTGAAACAGAAGAAGGGCGAGTGAAAAAAAACAGATGGCGACAACGAGTACCCACTTACGGGGCCGCATGTTCCGTTTCAGCTTTCGTGAAGACTATCGTGCCGTCTTGCAGATCAAGCCTGACCGTATCGCCGTCGTGGAAATGATCATTCAGGAATTCTTCCGCCATCGGATCTTCAATCAGGCGCTGGATCGCGCGGCGCAGCGGTCGCGCCCCCAGGATCGGATCGAACCCCTGATCGACCACGAAGGCCTTTACTTCGGGCGTAACGTCCATTTTCATGTTGCGGTCGACAAGACGCTCCGCGACATCGGCGAGCTGGATTTCGACGATCTGCGCGATCTCCTTTTTGGAAAGTGCGGTGAAAACGATCGTTTCGTCCACCCGGTTGAGGAACTCCGGATTGAAGATCCGTTTGAGTTCGTCCATGACCTTGGTTTTCATCGTTTCGTAATCGTTGGTTACGCTGCTTTTTCCGAACCCGACCGTGCCGCTCTTCTTGACATCCCGCGTGCCGGCGTTCGAAGTCATGATGATGATCGTATTGCGGAAATTGACGTGTCTGCCGTACGAATCGGTCAGCAGTCCGTCGTCAAGGATCTGCAGCAGGATGTTGAACACGTCGGGATGCGCCTTCTCGATCTCGTCGAGCAGTATCACCGAGTAGGGTTTTTTGCGGATTTTTTCGGTGAGCTGGCCGCCTTCTTCGTAGCCGATGTATCCCGGCGGGGCGCCCATGAGGCGTGAGACGGCGAATTTTTCCATATACTCGGACATGTCGATGCGCACCAGGGCGTCGTCGGAATCGAAGAGCGCCTGGGCGAGCGTCTTGGCGAGTTCGGTTTTACCGACACCGGTCGGCCCGAGAAAGATAAACGACGCGATCGGCCGTTTGACGTTATGGAGCCCGGCCCGTGAACGGCGGATGCTGCGGCTGATCGCCTGCAGCGCCGCGTCCTGGCCGATGACCCGTTTCCGCAGCTCATCTTCGAGGTGGAGGATTTTTTTTGATTCCTCTTCGGCAAGCCTCGAAAGGGGGATGCCCGTCATGGTCGAAAGTACTTCGGCGATGATCGCTTCGTCGACCAGGAGCCGTTCCTCCGACTTCGATTTGCGCCAGAGCGCCTTCCTTTCAAGAAGAACCCCCTTGAGTTTTTCCTGCTTGTCGCGAAGCTTGGCGGCGCGTTCGAACTCCTGCTGCTCCACGGCAAGTTCCTTCTCCCGGACCACGTCGGCGATCTCCTTCTCCATGTCGCGTATTTCGGTGGGGATCTCCATGCTCGAGAGCCGTTTGCGGGCGCCCGCCTCGTCGATCACGTCGATCGCCTTGTCGGGAAGGAACCGGTCCGATACATACCGGTCGGAAAGCCTGACCGCCGATTCGATCGCCTTTTCCGTATAGGTCACCTTATGGTGGTCTTCGTAGCGGTAGCGCAGCCCGCTTAAAATCTGGATGGTTTCGAGCACGTTCGGGGGATCGACCATGATCTGCTGGAACCGCCGCGCGAGCGCGCCGTCCTTCTCGATGTATTTACGGTATTCATCAAGTGTCGTGGCGCCGATGCACTGGATCTCGCCGCGGGAGAGCGCCGGTTTGAAAATATTCGATGCATCAAGACTTCCCTCGGAGCCGCCCGCGCCCACGATGGTATGCAGTTCATCAATGAAAATGATGATGTTCTCGTTTTTCTGCAGCTCGACCATCAGGGCTTTGAGGCGCTCCTCGAACTGGCCGCGGTATTTGGTCCCGGCGACCATCGAAGCCATGTCGAGGTTCATGACCCGTTTGTTTTCGAGCACCTGGGGAATGGTTTTTTCGATGATCTGCTGCGCGAGCCCTTCGACGATGGCGGTTTTTCCGATGCCCGGTTCGCCGATCAGCACCGGGTTGTTCTTCTTGCGGCGGCTTAAAATCTGCACGACCCGTTCGATCTCCTTCTCGCGGCCGATCACCGGGTCGAGTTTCCCTTCGCGCGCGAGCTGGGTAAGGTCGCGGCCGAAATGGTCGAGAAAGGGCGTTTTGCTCTTCTCTTTCGACGCGCCGCCCACCGATTCGCCGCCGCGCAGCACCCGGTTGATCTCCTCCTTGACGCGGTCATAATCGAGCCCCGCGGCCGCAAGCGCGTTTGCCGCCGCCGATTCGGTGTCCTTCATCAGCGCGAGCAGCAGGTGTTCGGTGCCGATATACTTGTGCGACATCGCCCGCGCCTCGTTCGCCGCTATCTCGAGGACCTTTTTCGCCCGGGGGGTAAAGGGGAGCATCTGGCCGATGGTCATCATGCCGCCCGTCGAGGTGATGGTCTTTTCGATGGTGGCGCTCAGATCTTCAAGGTCGATGCCCATGCTGCGCATGACCGCCACCGCGACACCGTCGCCCTCCTTGACAAGACCGAGCAGCAGGTGTTCGGTGCCCACATAATCGTTGCCGAGCCGCACCGATTCCTCGCGGGCGATCTGCATCACTTTTTTAACACGGTCGGTAAACATCCCATTCATGATCTATCGGCTCCTCTTCGTCCGTTGTTGTTTTCAGGTGACAAGGCGCTTCGCGGTTTCCGCACCGCCTTTTTCGGCGCCGCCGCGCCGATGAACGCACGCACCATGTCGGCGCGTTCGCACTGCTCCGACGTTTCGGAGAGCGTCGTATTCCGGTTTCTTTGCAGATGCGCCGGCATTACCGCAAGGGTCATGCGGTTGAGCTGCACGGCCGTCATCTCGCTGAAAATACCGCAATCGATCCCCAGGCGCAGGGCCGACGACAGATTGAGAAACTCGGCCATGGTCAGCATCTTCGCGTGGAGCAGTATCCCCCAGGCGCGGAAAACCCGGTCTGAAAGTTCGAGGCCGGCGTCGGCCAGTATCCGCTCGCGGGCCGACCGCTCATGGGCGGTGACTTCACCGATGATCTTACGCGTATGCTGCAGGAATTCCTCTTCGCGGGCCCCGAGCGTGGCCTGATTGGAAAGCTGAAAGAGGTTGCCCATCACTTCCGAATGCTCGCCGAAAAAGCCGCGGGTCGATATCCCCATCTGGCTGGCGCCGAGCAGCACCGGATCGATCGTTTTGGTAAGGGCGAGGCCGGGAAGGTGGAGCAGAAAGGAGACGCGCAGTCCCGTTCCCGAATTGGTGGGGCAACTGGTGAGAAATCCGCGCCGTATATCATAGGCGTACGGGAGGTGATGACCCAGCAGGTCGTCGAGCAGATTGATCCGGTACCATACCTCCTCAGCCTTGAAACCCGAATCGATGGAGTGCAGCCGCAGATGGTCTTCCTCGTTGATCATGATCGACGTGTGGCGGTCGTTGTCGATGGCGACGCCCCGGTCGCCCTCCACGTTGAGGAGGTCGGGGCTTATGAGGCGCTCCTCGAGCAGCAGTTGCCGGTCGAGCGGCGAGAGTGACGCACAGTTGATAACCGAGAATGCGCCGAACTCTTTCCCCCGCTCGAGCACCGAAGCGACCATGTCGAACACCTGTTTACGCTCCGAGCGGCCCGCATGGTAGGTAAAACGGCGGTTGGCAAGATTGCGTGCGAGACGGACGCGGGTGGAAATGACCAGATCGGCCTGCGGTCCCGTATGGGAAAACCATGCCGGGAGGTCGTCGGGAAGTACTGAAAGCGGTAAAGGTAATTTCGCTCTCATTGGACTCCCATCTGCTTTATCGTCTGTATCGCGTCGCGGATCGTTGCAGCCTGTTCAAACGCCTCATTTTTAATGGCGACGGCAAGTTCCTGCCGCAACCGTTTCATCTCACTGAGCGCCTGAGGGGCGGTTCCCGTCCGGGCGGTGTATTTTTTCCCTTTATGGACCAGCGAGCCATGCATCTGCAGCAGCAGTTCATCAATTTCTTTCTCAAAGGCCTGGTAACAGTTACTGCAGCCGAGCCATCCCTTCGAACGGAACAGCGCGTACGTGCAGCCGCATTGTTTGCATGTTTTATCGACAGCGGGGACGCTCTTTTGCGGCGATGCTTCAACCGTCTGTTCGTTTAAAGAGACATTGATTCCCTTTTTTCGGGCGCACTCTTCACACAGATGCGAGATGTGAGTCTCGTTCTGCATGATTTGTGTCAGATGGATATTGGCTGGGTTTATTCCACACTCATCACAAAGTTTCATAAGAAATCGGGACCTTCGTTTGTTAGTACCGCCCACTCCGTCGCTTCAAATGCCCTGTATGCGGAGATATCGTTATAAGTTACATTATAAATATAATTTCCTGGCGGTGGTTCTACCGAACCACAGACTCCAAGCTATGCTTGGAGTGCCGAAATGTCTGCAACGGCACTGATGTGCCGTTTTCTTCTGCGGCTATGCCGCTATCAGAAAGCCACCAGCTACGCTGGTGGATGCTTACCGAATCGACGTTCACGATGAAAGCGGGCCTTGCCCATCCGACCGGGTGATCCGGCCTTCTTCAATATAGAGTGAACGATGCAATCCTTCGGTTAAACGGCTGTTGTGGGTGGCGATCAGAAAAGTCTGATGCAGCTCCCGATTGGCCTTTCTGAAATTTTCAAGCAGGATGTCGCCATTGCCGCGATCGAGGTTTCCGGTCGGTTCGTCGGCAAGGATAAGAGCCGGATTATTGAAGAGCGCACGGGCGAGGGCGACCCGCTGCCGTTCTCCACCCGAGAGTTCCGATGGAAAGTGGTTCTTTCGCCGGTGCAGACCGAAAATATCGAGGAGCTCTTCTCCCCGTTTAGTGCATTCGTCCCGTTTTTTGCCTTCGATGAGTCCCGGGAGGAACGTGTTCTCAAGCGCGGTAAAATCGGGAAGCAGATGGTGAAACTGGAAGACAAACCCGATATGCCGGTTGCGGAAGGCGGCAAGGGTCTTTGCATCGAGCTCCTTAAGGGACAGGCCGGTAACGATAACGTTCCCGCTCTCGAACGTGTCGAGTCCGCCGAGAATCTGCAGAAGCGTCGTCTTTCCCGCCCCGCTCACGCCGATCAGCGCGACCATCTCTCCCTGCGCAATGGTCAAGCTAGTGTCTTTCAGTACCGGGAAAGGCCCCTGGTCATCAATAAAACTTTTACACAGCTTGTCTACCACGACGATGTTTTCAGGCACGACGGGTCCTTTTTTTTAGAAGTCGGAAGATCGTTTTTCAGCCTTTCAGCTGTTGAGCGATTAAGCCAAATCCCTGAACTGTCTTCTTCCCCTACTCATACCGGATCGACTCCGCCGGCAGCAGTTGCGAGGCCTTCCAGGCCGGATAGAGCGTTACGAGCCAGCAGATCAGATTGACGGTGATATATACTGCGACCACATCGATGGCCCGCACGATGACCGGCAGGGTGTTGATGAAATAGAGGTCTCCCGGAATGGGAATAAAACGCCATTTGTACTGCGCAAGGCACAGCGCCACGGCCAGCGCCACGCCCACGGTTGATCCGATAAATCCGATGACGATGCCGTTCGCCATGAAGATGCGCATGATGGCGCTCGACGTCGCTCCCATGCTCATGAGGATTCCGATCTCACGCCGCTTTTCGAGAATCATCATGATGAGCGACGAGATTATGTTGAACGCCGCCACGACGACGATCAGCGAGATGACAATGAAGATGATCAGCCGCTCGAGTCGCATCCATTGGAAGAGCGAGCGGTTCTGCATCTGCCAGTCGATCGCCCGGTAGGGGTACCCCCCGAGAAGGTTGCGGACACTTTCGGCGATTTTATCGGCATTGAAAAGGTCGGTCGTTTTGATCTGGATCCCCTCTACGCCGCGCATGTTCAGCAGGAACTGCGCCGATTCGATGGAGATATAAACGAGCGTCAGGTCGTATTCATACATGCCGGTTTCGAAAACGCCGCTTACCGTGAAACGGGCCATTTTCGGCACCGGGTCGATTTCGCCCTCGACGGGTGCAAGGCTCATGAGAACGATTTCGGCGCCGTCCCGTATCCCCATCTTGTCGGCAAGGCCTTTTCCGATAAGAATTCCGGGGAATTTCCGCTCCCGGTCGGACACCGTGCTGTCGAGGCTGAATCGTCCCCATTTCACTTTGGTGTTCAGGTCGGTCACTTCAGGTTCCAGCGAATCGTTGATGCCGATGAACATGACCCCCTCCTGCACCTGATCGCGCTCGACGCCGCCTTTACCGGTAATAAAGGGGGCGGCGGCGACGACCTCCGGGTGACCGAGAATGACCTGCCGCAGGGAGTCGTAACACTCGATCGAATTGCCGTGGTACTGTGTTATCTTTGCGTGGGCGA
Source organism: Chitinispirillaceae bacterium (assembly GCA_016929415.1). Classification (GTDB taxonomy): domain Bacteria; phylum Fibrobacterota; class Chitinivibrionia; order Chitinivibrionales; family Chitinispirillaceae; genus JAFGNB01. The sequence goes on from JAFGIW010000178.1 coordinate 10,034, forward strand.
GCGTCCCGACGATCCGGTCGCGCACCTCTTTCTCGAAGCCGTTCGCAATGGCAAGCGCAACGATGAGCACGAAGCTTCCCAGGCAGACCCCCATCGCCGTGATGTAGGTGATCCAGGAGATGAAACCTATTTTTCGTTTGCCGCGCAGGTAACGAACGGCGATGAACAGTTCCATGGAACCCATGGCGGTTTTCACTCCGGCCTCATAAGCGGAAAAAGCACCACGTCCCGCAGGGTCGATGCGTTCGTCAAAAGCGCGACGATGCGGTCGATGCCCATGCCCCATCCCGAAATCGGCGGCATGCCGAATTCCATGCACTGGAGGAAGTCGCTGTCGGTTTCCATGGTTTCGGTGTCGCCCCGCGCGCGGGCCCCGGCCTGCTGTCTGAACCGTTCGGCCTGGTCGACCGGATCGACCAGCTCGCTGTAGGCGTTGACCACTTCCCATCCGTTGACGACAAGCTGGAACCGGTCGACCACGAGCGGGTCGCCATCGTTTTTGCGCGCGAGCGGCGAGAGGTCGAGCGGGTGGCGGGTGATGAACGTCGGGTTGATAAGCTGCGGCCGCGAAACTTTTTTATAGAGCAGGTCGATGAGCGTTCCCCGCCCGGCCTTTGCGACGTCGACATCGGTTTCGAACCTGACGCCGTTCCCCTCGATGGCGCCGATGAGTTCCCCGCGCGTGGGGCAGACGTCAATGTCGATGCCGCAGTCCTTCCGGATAAGCTCCCTGAAGGAGTACCGCGGCCACGCGCCGTTGAAGTCGATGCCGGTGTTTTCGTAGGTCAATTTCAGCCCGCCATTGACAACCTGCAGCAGGTGCTTGAAGAGCGCCTCGGTGAAATTCATGTTGTCGACGTAGTTCCAGTAGGCGCAGTAGTATTCGAGCAGGGTGAAATCGGGCAGGTGCGAGGCGTCCATCCCCTCGTTGCGGAACGACCGCGCGAACTCGTAGACACGGTCGAACCCGCCGGCGATCGCCCGTTTCAGATAGGTTTCCGGAGCGATGCGGAGATAGATGTCGATGTCGAGCGCGTTATGATGCGTGAGAAACGGCCGGGCGAGCGCGCCGGTCGCCTTGTTGGTGAGCACCGGGGTGTCGATCTCCATAAAGTCATGGCCGTCAAGATAGTCGCGGATGGTTTTAATGATCTTCGTCCGCTTTACGAACCGTTCGCGCGACTCCCCGGACATGATCAGGTCAAGGTACCTTTTACGCAGCCGCAGCTCGGGGTCGGTGATGCCGTGAAATTTTTCGGGGAGCGGGCGCAGGGTTTTGGTGAGAAAGGAGAATCCGTCGATGTCAACGGTCTTCTCGCCGGTTTTCGTGGTAATAACCGTCCCGCTCACGCCGATAAAATCACCGATGTCGATCAGCTTCCTGAAGTCCTCAAACTTGTCCCCCAGGTTATTCTTCTGTACCGCGAACTGCAATTTTCCGTTGAGATCATAGAGATGGCCGAAGGCAAGTTTGCCGAAGAACCGCAGTGCGATTATCCGCCCCGCAACGCGTACCCCGGCGGTACCGTCGGGAAGCAGTGCGGCTTCATGCAGGCGGTGCGTCCGCTCGAACCTTTCGGCATAGGGATGGTGACCTGCGGCCCGGAGTCCCGGAATCTTTTCCAGCCGCACCCGCATCTGTTCATTGGGGTCAACCTGTTGTTCCATCGGATTTTCCATGATCTGCAATCAATTTCCTTTTAAAATTATCATTTGATCAAACGGTTAAAAATAGATCATACGGAGAGGGGAATACCAGCGGTTCGGGAAGAGGGTATTTCAAACAACAATGAAGCAATGAAATAGGTCCTGTCGCCGCAACCGAATGTCCGTTTTCGTGCAAATGATGCATGAATTATATTTTTGACTCACATCGATCGTTTTTTTTAAGTATGGATGGTAAATGAAACCAATTGTTCTTGCGATGGTTATCTGTGATTACTATTATCGTGATGCACATTCGGGAAAGAGTATTCTTTCCGGCACATTCAGTTCCATCAACAGCGCCTCGTTTCCTTCAAAACACGGGAATTGTGCGATCTATGTCGCACTTACCGATGTCGCGGCAAAAGGGAAGGCGCAACTGATTTTCAAAAAAGAGGAAGGCGAGTTCTCGATGCAACTGCCGCCGTGGGAGGTCCAGCAGCCGGACAACCGCCGCGGCGTTGTCGAAATCGGGGGAAATATCAATGGGTTGCCCATTCCCGAGGAGGGAAACTACGAATTCGTCCTTCTCTGGGAGGGCCATGAGATTGCCTCGCGGCGGTTAAGCGCCATCAAGGTCGACCTGAACATGCAGTCGCCGCCATCTCCCGACGGAAACGAGCACAATAATCCGTAAACAGTAACGAAAATCTACTGCTGCAGGGAAACGTTATTTATCAAAGGAATATCAATGGAACTGTCAACAATTCTCATCAAGGTTGCCGGCGTCGCCCTTCTCATCTGGACCATTTATTCAATATATCGTCATGTCCGTGAGAAGCGGAAAGCGATAAAATCGCCCAAGCCCGGCGAAGTACAGTCGGTCTCCGAGCAGATACTCAACAATATCCTGCTCTACCTGTGGCTTGCGTTCATGGTGGTTTTTTCGATCGGGATGGTGGTGAATAATTAGAAGGCAGGAGTCAGGAGCCGGAAGTCGGAAGAAAAAAAATTATCCGAGACGACCGCGGTTCTAACCCGCCGGTGAATCGGAAGGGAGACAGCAGTTTGTCGCAAACCATCTTCAAAAAGGAGCGGTAGTTATGGGTGACAAGGGAAAGAAAGACAAAGGCCAGCGCGAAAAGCAGAAAAAGGCCCTTCACAGTGCGAAGGAAAAACGTCAATTGAAGAAGGAAAAGAAAACAAATGCGTCGGGGGCGGCATTTTAAGAATTGCTGATCGGAATCAATCAAACGGCACTCGTGCCCGGTCTTCGTGAATTGAAAGCCGGAAAGTGCCGTTTCTTTTTTGGTGCCCCCTCACATAGTTGCCGCTCAAAAAAGACGGGGATCCCATGAGAACACTTCAATCGGCCTCATCTTTCCGCCTTCCCCTCTCACTTCCCCGCAAACTCCCCCAGCGTCTGCAGGTAGGCCTGCGGCAGGCCGATATCGAATCGTTTTCCCTGCACGAGGTACCCCATGAACCCGTCCTCGATTCGCATCCTGTCAAGACATGACGTGAGCTGGAATTCACCCTTTTCCCGTATGTTGCCGGCAATGTGCTCTTCGAGGAATTCGAAGATGCGGGGGGAGAGCACGTACTGGCCGAACACGGTGCAGTACTGGTCGTCGGGGATGCCTTCGATATGCAGGTGCTCCTCGGCGTACACCGCGTCGGGTTTCTCGGCGAATTCGGTGATCGAGATCACCGACTGGGGCTCGACCCAGGTTCCGGTGACCGTGCCGAAATGGCGGATCATCTCCGCGGGGGTGAGCTTGAGTCCGACAACGCTTCGTCCGTATTTTTCGTAAACGTCGAGCAACTGGCGGGAGCAGGGGGTGTCGGTGTCCGAAGCGTAAAGGTGGTCGCCGAGCATGAGCAGGAAGGGCTCGCCGCCCACCCACGTGCGGGCGCAGTAGACCGCGTCGCCGAAACCGTTCTGGGTCTCCTGTTCGATGAAGGTGATCCGGTGGCCGATTTCGATGATGTAGTCCGACATTTTCTGCCCCTCCTTCGAGAGCTTCGCGAAGTGCTCGAGAGGCGGGGGGGTGTGGAAATACTCTTCGAAAAGCGGACGGTCACCCTTCTGAATGACGACGCAGATCTCTTCGACGTCGGCGCTGACGGCCTCTTCGACGATCGCCTGGATGACCGGTTTGGCCACGCCGTTTTTGTCGATGACCGGAAAGAGCTCCTTTTTCATCACTTTGGTGGCGGGAAAAAGCCTGGTGCCGAACCCGGCCGCGGGAATGACCGCCTTGCGGACCTTCCTTGCCGATGAGAGCGTCAGCCTGAGACAGTGCATCTTGAGTTCCGCCTCGATGATGCCGATCACCCTGTCCCGCGTCGTTGCATCTCCGACCAGCAGTTGCGCGGTGCCGTCGCCCTGGGAGCCTACTCCTTTACCACCAAGAATATGCGGCTGGATCGACGGCCAGCAGAGCAGCTTGTGAAGCGCCGGCGAGGTGAGCTGCGACGGGCAGGCGGGCATGCAGTACGTGTCGAACGCCGTCTGCGACTCTGTCATGAGTTTCCCGAGCGTCGCGGCGTCGCCCGTTTCGATGGCCGCCACCGCCCGTTTCGTTATCGAGGCGCTGATCTTCCCGAGATACTTCTGCACGCCGCGCTGGAGATCGTTTTCGGCGAACGGGTAGCATTTGTTAAGTTTGCTCAGGATTTCGCGGGTGTCCTTGCCGGCGCGGAGGTCGACGATGACGAAATGGAAATCGCCGCCCACCGCGACTTCCGTGACGTCGACCCGGTCACCGTCGAAGGTCATCATGACCGGCCGGTTGCCGTAGGCGCACCCCTGATCCATGCGCCCGCACCGCGACGGCGTGGTGATTTCGCCGAGGTAGGCGAATTCCATCTCGCCCCGGATCGTCATTTTAAGGTCGTAAACGCGGTTAAAGGCGCGCGCGACCAGCACACAGGTGGCGGCGCTCGACGAGAGCCCCTTTTTCACCGGAAGATCGGTGTTGTCGTTGTTGATTTCAAGCCCGTGGACCCGGTAGTGGGTGAGTACCTGATAGGCGACACCGGCGACATAGCTGAAAATGCCGCCCTTCTGCGCTTCGGCAAGCAGTGCGTCACGGTTCATCGGGATTTCGAACACCTCGCCGGTGAGCGTGGTTTTAAAGATGAGTTTGGAGGGGTGCGGTTTCACTTCGGCGTAGAGTCCCTGATTGGTTCCGGAAATAAGAGTAAGGCCGATTTCAAGGCTGCCGTTGATGCGCCGGTATCCGCCCGCCCAGTCGGTGTGCTCGCCGAAAAGGCAAATCCTGCCGGGAACGAAAAGTTTCATGGTAAAGGAAGCTTTCTATTTGAAGAATACAACGATGATAGAAGAAAATAATCAAAGATGGGGGATTTTGCCAGTGGAAGCGGTGAGGAAAGCCGGGTGAGTCGGGGTGAGGCGAACCTGCCGCCGGAAAAAGGAAAGAGGGCAGCCCCTTCGGGATACCCTCTGAAAAGCGGAGCCTATTGCTGTCAATAATTGTTGTCGCAGGTTACGACATTCGCTCCCGGATCATAACTGTACGAGGCGTGCGTTACGTCGCTCACGCATCCTGTAGCTTCGCACGGGGGCTTAACCAAACTCGCCCGGATCGTCACCTGGCCGTTGGTGTCGGTTACACCCGATTTTGTAACAGTGACATCTCCGGTGAATTCCACGGTCACCGTCGCTCCGGAAACCGCAGCACCGGATTTGTCAACAATAGTTACTAGTGCTTCGGCAGTTGCCTTGTTTTTATTGACTTCGATTGCATTCACCTGAATATTGTCGACATGCATGGAACTCCCGACTTCACTCACGGTGATGTTTACGATTGCCGAAGCGGTCGTCGCGCCTGAGTCGTCGGTGGCGATTGCCTGCAGCGAATACGTCCCCGCGGCAAGCGAGGTCAGGTTGAAGCTGTAAGGAGCGGTCGCGTCGTTTCCGGCAGAAGCGCCATTGACTTTCAGTTCGACGTTGGCGATTGAGCCGTCATTGTCGGTTGCGGTTACGTAAACCGTGACGTTCGCCGGAGCGGTGAACGAAGCGTCGTTTTCCGGAGCGTCGATTATGCAGGTCGGAGTTATGTTGGGCGCTGCTTCGACGGTGATGACGACGTCATCATTGTGGGAAGCACCTTTATTATCGATTACTGTCAGTGTTACCGTATGGGTACCTACTGTAAAGTTAACCGTCGGAGTCATGCCGCTTGCCAAATAACTTCCCGCCTCTCTCCACAGATAGTCGGTGATGCTGCCGTCGCTGTCGCTGCTGCCGCTTCCGTCGAGGGTCACCGCCTCACTGCCGTCATCGTCGGTGTCGGTGACCGTCTGATCGGGACCGGCATTCGCTACAGGAGGTACATTCGGCGCCGCCTCGACCAGGATCGCCACTTCATCGCTCTGTGTTGCGCCCTCATTATCGGTGACCGTATGGGTGACCGTATGGCCACCGACCGCAAAGGTGACCGTCGGCGTTGCACCGTTCGCTATCGGGCTCCCCCCCTCGGTCCACCGGTAGTCGGTGATAGTCCCGTCACTGTCGGTACTGCCACTACCGTCGAGGGTCACCGCCTCACTGCCGTTATCGTCAACGTCGGTTACCGTCTGGTCGGGACCGGCATTCGCCACAGGAGGTACGTTTGACGCTGCCTCGACCGTGATGACCACCTCATCACTGTGGGTGGTACCGTCGTTGTCGGTGACCGTCAACGTTACCGTATGAGTGCCAACGGCAAATGCGACAAACGGATTTACTCCCGTTCCGATTGTGATATCGTTTTCTGTCCAGGTATAATCCGTAATGCTTCCGTCGGGATCGTAACTCGCACTCCCGTCAAGAAACAGATCCTCGCCTCCGTTGTCGTCGCTATCGGTCACGGTCTGATCCGGACCTGCATTGGCGACCGGAGGTTGGTTTTGCGTACCGCCCGTTGTAAATTCCACATGAAGTTTGGGCGCCGCCGAAGATGAGCCGTCATACGCTTCTGCCGTGCGCCTGCCGCTTCCGGTGATGATAAAAACCAGTGAACTCGCCGCGGTATATCCGCTGCGGTCAACTATTTCCTGTACAATGGCCGTCAATTCGGGTGTACGTTCATCGATACCCGAGGCACCGGCGGTCGTCCATGCAGGTATTGTCCACGACACCGCCGCATCAGTTACCGATCTTGCCGATACATTTGAATTATCCGTGGTGAATGGCGATGCGTCATCGGCTGCTTCACCCCGTAACGAGACCGTCGTCGCATCGGAACCCGTCTCATCACAGGTGAACTGGATATATGCGTTGTTAATGGTCGCCCCTGCGGGTATAGTACATCCGGTAAACCGCACGCCGATTATCTGATCGCCGTAATTACTGTCGTTTACCAGTTCGAGATCGGTACTGGCGTCATGGACGGTACCTTCCCCGACCTCTTCTTCCACGTCGCCGAGACTCGAACCGACGGACTGATCGACGGTATAGGTGCCGGCCGGAAGAGAAACGGTTATGGAAACCGTATCCGAAGCGGTTGACGCCCCGACGTTATCAAATGCGACAGCGGTAAGGTCGTACGTTCCCGCCGCGACGTCGGACCATTCGAGCACATAAGGAGCGGCCATATCCTCGCCGACGGCGACTCCGTTCGCACGGAACTCAACCCTGTCGATACCTCCGTCTTCATCCGTCGCGACGGCGCCAATCGTTACCGCTGCCGGCGCCGTGTAGGTCGCCCCGTCGGAAGGAGCATATAATTCACATGCGGGCGGAATATTCGGCGAACCGTTGATCGCATACTCCACATGCAGCATCGGTGCGTTGGCCGCGGCGCCGTCGTACGATTCCGCGGTACGTCGACCGGTTCCGGAGATGATGAACGCAATGGCGCTCGATTCCGAAAAACCGGCGCGGCTGACGATCTCCTGAACGACCGTCGAGAGATTGGGAGTACGTTCATTTTCAGTCGCGACATCCGGGGTGTTCCAGGCGGGAATGTTCCAGGCGACGCTTTCCGCGGTTACTGCACGGCTGGAAATATCATAGGCAGTGGACGTGTAAATTGCGGCGTTATCCGCTGCTTCTCCATGAATGACGACACTGGTCGGGTCGCTGCCGGTTTCATCGCAGGTGAACTGAATATAGGCGCTGATTATTGTTGAATTGTTTGGTATGTTGCAGCCAATAAACCGTACGGCAACCAGCTGGTCCCGGATCAACTGGTCGTCGCGGCCAAGTTCCAGATCGGAACTGGTCAGGTCGATGTCGCCGATATCGCTGTAAGATCCCTCGCCGCTCAAATCTTCCTCAGCGTCGTCATTGTCCGAAGCCACGCGTACGGACACCACCGAGAGTTGACCGTTTTCGAGAATATTTATCGAAACATTATCGGTATGTGTTGCATTGTTGTTGTCGGTTACCCGCAGGGTTACGACGTGATTCCCGAGCCCGAATGCATAATCCGCCGATGTTTCACCCGCATCTTTGATAATATCATAGGCGCCGTCACCATCGACGTCCCATTCGTATTTGATGATGGAGCCGTCGGGATCGTAACTGCCGCTTGCGTCAAGGGTCACGGTTTCGGTGAGGTCGCCGTCGGCATCGACGACATTCTGATCGGGGCCCGCTTCGGCAAGCGGTTCCTGATTATCGGACGGTTGAATGTTTATTGCCACCTGATCGGTGGCCGTCTTTCCGCCGTTGTCCATGACCTCGAGCGTGACGGTGTGGACGCCCAGGATGAACTGCTGGTTGTAGAGCACCGGTTCCGTACTGCTTCCCAGAGTAACCGAGCCCTCTTTCCAGGTGTAATCGATAATTGAGCCGTCACTGTCTTCGGATCCTGATCCGTCAAGATTGACGCTTTCCGTTCCGTCGCCGTCGTCAAGGATGGTTCGGTCGTCTCCCGCGTCCGCAACCGGCGCGATGTTGTCCGGATCGGTGATGTTGACGATAATCGAATCGGAGGTCGGGGTTGCTTCACCGACTATTGCCGTGGCGGTTAAAATAACATTCAGACCGGCAACCGACGGTGTCCACGAAAGGGCCCACGGTTCGTTCAGATCTTCACCGATGAATTCGGGTCCGCTGCCGTAATCCGCGTAGAACGATACTTTCGTGCAGGTCCCGCCGGCATCGTCGATCGCCGCGGTGAGCGTCGTCGATTCACCCATGACCAGTTCCGCGCCCGCTGCGGGAGCGGTCAGCGCTATTGTCGGTTCCTCCGGGGTGCGGGTTACCTGGAACGTTTCGATTACGTTGCCATTGGGAAGTTTCGCGGTAAAAGTGAGCAGGCTTCCCTGAATATCAAGTTCACAGAAGTGAAAATTGATTGATGACTCGACTATATTATCGGAAGTATATGGCGTTCCCGATACCAGCGGCGCTCCGCCGCCGCCGGCGGTAATGTGGTGGACCCCCTCCTCGACCGCATGAACATAAATATGGTTATGTCCCGCAACGACGAAATCGACGCCGTACTGCACGCAGAGCGGATGGAGGTACAATTGAGCCTGAGTGGAATTTCCGTGGTCGCCCTCGGTCCATGCCGGCTCATGGAATGTCATGATTTTCCATGTTTTATCGGTAAAGGAAAGGTCGTCGACAAGCCATGCGTACTGTGCGGAAGAAGGATCGTAGTCCGCATATTGATTCACCACCACGATATGGACCGGGCCGTAATCCATGGAATAATAGTAATTCTCTCCACCGGGCTGCGGGAAATACTTGTTGAGAAGGTTTCCCGTAAAATTTTCGTGGTTCCCCATGGGACCGCACAGCGGTACTTCAGACTGGAATTTTATAAGATTCGTGTAATTGCGCGGGAAAAACTCGTCGGCCCAGGCGCTTTCGCTGTTGCCGTATAAGACCCAGTCACCCGAAAGTATCGCGATGGTCTGTTTCGCCGGGTCGTCGGTATAGGAGGTGATCATGCCGGCACATACATCGTTATGATAATTGGGGTTGGTGCGTGTGTCCCCGTAAGCGAATATCTTAACGTTCTGCGCGTCGCTCGGAGGCGCCGCGGTAAATGAGCCGCTTCCGGCTCCGGCGACGTTATAATAATATTTTGTCCCCGGGGTAAGACCGGTGATGGTGTATTGATGCTGATGGTCGCTGCCGTATTCCGTAGTGGTGGCGCTGTTTCCGTATGAAGTGGTGGCGCCCCACTCGATCGAACCGCTTGTTGTCTCGCCGAACTGCCAGAGGACCGTCATTTCGGTATTGTTGCCGTTCCAGACCATATAGGGGCCTTTGTTTGCATCCGGTGTCGGAATCTGATCGGTAACCGTGATGATAACATCATCATCGTCGGTGCTGCCGCTGTTGTCGGTAACGGTGAGGGTTATTGTGTGAATACCAACATTGAGTGTGACCGTCGGGGTTTCATCGGTGGCGATCTGGCTGCCGTTTTCGGTCCAGATGAAGGAGGTAATGCTTCCGTCGGGATCGTAACTCGCCGACCCGTCGAGGGATATTGTCTCATTACCGCTAAGGTCGGTGTCCATCACCGTCCGGTCGGAACCGGCGTTGGCGACCGGCGGCTTGGCCGGCTTTTTTGCATAGGTGAGCGAGATCAGGAATAACATTAACATTCCTATAAACCAATGTCTGACCATCTGGGCCTCCTAATTTATAATGGAGTTATGATTGAAGAAAACTGTCAGGTTACTCTGTCCATGAGTATTCCGGACTGTAGAAATTCAATTTTTGCAGCAGGTATAATATAAGTGGTCAGGGAAGGGTCGTCAAATGATTTTGATTTTTTTTAAGGGACGATACAAGTGCGCGATTTAAATTTATTCCAGTACTATACCCTTTCCACCCTACAACCGGATCACCCATTTTATGTCTCATACCTCATCGGAAAACCGCTATGATCTTGTCGTCATCGGCAGCGGATTCGGCGGTTTGACCGCCGGAGCGTTTTGCGCCAAAGCCGGAAAAAAAGTACTGGTCATTGAACGGCATGACCGTCCGGGAGGTTATGCCCAGTCGTTTGCACGCCGCGGTTTCCAATTCGATTCGTCGGTCCACTTTACCGGCGGGTGCGCGCCTGCCGACGAGGAGCGATACGGTGCGATTTACAAAACGCTCGATCTTCTTCACGTCCAGGACCGTTGTACCTTTTTCCCGCTCGATCCTTTTATACGAATACAGATTCCCGGTTTCCGGTTTGATATACCTTCCGGCATCGGCCCTTTTGCCGCGGCGTTGTCCGACGCCTGCCCCAACGACCGGAAAGGAATAGGGCGACTGGTTACCCTCTGTCACACCATTGACGATGAATTGCGGCGGATGCCCCCGAAGCCGACCGTATGGGACGCCCTTACCACGCCGCTGCGATTTCCGCATGTGTTCAGATACCGATCATTAACGCTCAAAAAAGCTCTCGATTGTTTTTTATCGGACGAACGGGCGAAGACGGTATTCAGTTCCCTGTGCCTTTGTTATGCAACCCCGCCCGGGCGGATCTCTTTCTTGAACTGGACGCACCTTATTATCAGCTTTATCCACGAACGGGCGTCCGCCTGCCGGGGAACGTTCCAGAAACTTGCGGACGCTCTGGCGTACGCCCTTCGGTCGTACGGAGGAGAGCTCATGCTGAAAACTTCCGTACGGAAACTGCTCATCGAAAATAACCGGGTTAAGGGAGTCTTGCTTTCCGACGGCAGACGCATCGAGGCATCGACAATACTGTCGAATGCGGACCTTCTGTCAACATATACCGCGCTTCCCGATCCGCCGCTAGCCCCGAACAATTTTAAGAGACGCTTGATGAACATGGTCCCCACCGCTTCCTGTTTCGCCGTATATATCGGCACCGACCTGCCCGTATCAAACCTTGAGATCGCCCATGAAACACTTCTTATGGACAGCTCCTCCACGGACGACTGCTTCAATTTTTCCCCTGCAACAGGTCCCCGGCATGTTCTCGTGAGCGTGCCTACCTTGACGGACAGCAGCATCGCTCCGCCCGGAAACCATATCGTCAGCCTCATGTCGCTGATGCCGTACGAAAAAACAGTACCGGAAAACAAACGAAAAGATCTTGCCGACGCCCTGCTGCGCAAGGCGTGCACCGTACTTCCAGGACTTGACAGGAGAATTATCGTCATGGAAACGGCAATACCGTCCACCTTTGAGAGGTATACGAAGAATACCAAAGGAGCGATAATCGGATGGGAGTCGACCCCGCTGCAATCTGGCCCCGGCAGACCGGCGCACCGGTCGCCGATGATCAAAGGCCTCTACCATGCCGGCCACTGGACACGCCCGGGCGGTGGAGTATACGGTTCCATGATCTCCGGCCGTCAGGCGGCGCAACTGATACTGGGATATAAAAAAACGAAGGACTTTATGCAGGCGATGCAGTGAGAAAGGTGGAGTTTCCACGTGGAGCGTTATGTTTGGGATTGATTCAATCGTCCGTTAGAGCCGAATCAATTTTTTGGAATCTTCCGCTGTAACATCTACGCTTATGCGTAGCAAACTGTTTGTAAACAATATATAACCTATTGATATTCAAGGTTATGGATAGTGTATCGAATTGTAAAAATCTTTCTCCAACTGGCCTCTGGCTTCTGGCCTCTCCGGCGAAGCCGGCTTAGGTCCTAAATAGCTCACTTTAACAATGGGGATAATGTATTTATAACACATTATGCAAACATTAATCTTTTAAACAGGAGATCAAATGGAGACTGTTGTTGATCTTAAACATGTCAGCAAAACCTACAAAGTTGGTGAAGTTGATGTTCCCGCATTAAAAGATATCACCGTTGATATTAAAAAAGGGACATTTGTTTCTTTTATCGGTCCGTCCGGCAGTGGTAAAACAACACTTTTAAACCTTATTGGTGCCCTGGATACTCCCTCTGGCGGTTTTTTAACGATAACCGGATCTGATCCTGCAAAACTTAAGAACAAGGAAAGAGCTAAGTTCAGGGGGGAAAATATTGGGTTTATTTTTCAGGATTTCAATCTTATTTCTGTCCTGACAGTGTATGAAAATATTGAATATCCATTATTGATGGTAAAAGAAACCCCGAGCAATAAGCGAAAGGAAATAGTCGAGTCATTGCTGAAAAAGGTCGATATGTTTGATCATAAAGACAAATATCCCAGTCAGCTTTCGGGAGGTCAGAAACAGAGGATAGCAGTCGCACGGGCCCTGACCACATCACCTCGAATTGTTCTTGCGGACGAACCCACTGCAAACCTTGATCATGATACCGCATATATGGTTATTGACCTTATGAAAAAAATGCGTGATGAAAGCGGCGTTACTTTTATTTTTTCAACCCATGACACCAAGATTGTCGGTGAAGTCGATGTAATTCATACACTCGAAGATGGTGCCATACAAAAGAGCGAGGAGGTGACCCATGGGTAATCTGATAAAAATCGCATTCAGGAACCTGTCACGCCAACGACGCAGAACCCTGCTTACGGTTGCCATTATCTGCGTTGGAGTCGTTGCAGTACTTCTGTTTTCCGCTTTTTCGGGAGCATTTAAAAATATGATGATAGGCCAGATAACCGATTCCATGCTCGGACACTTACAAATACATAAGAACGGGTACGTAAGTTCACTCGATAATCTACCGCTCAATAAAGTCATCAGTACAAAACAGATGGTAAAAATTGGTAAAATATTAAAAGATATTCCACAGGTTGAAGCCTACTCAAAAAGAATCCTTATGGGTGGGATGCTCAGTAATTACATGGAAACAACGAATATCAAAGTTGCAGGAATTAATCCTGATGACGAAGCTGTCGTGACACCGCTGCTCACATCCCGAATAAAAAACGGCAAAATGCTGGAAAAAGGAACAATACTTCTTCCCGAGCTGGTAACCAAAGGCATGGGATTAAAAACAGGTCAGGACATTGTCCTTGTTGTCAACAATGCCGACGGTTCGGTAAACGGGCAGAACCTGAAGATATCGGGAATAATAGAATCTGTTGTCGGGCCAACCGGTAAATATGGATACATTCACATTGATGATGCAAAAACGATACTTCGCATGACTGAACCGCAATACAGCGAAATTGCCGTCAGGTTAAAATCAATCGGTTCACTCGAAAAAGTATTTGTTACCATTTCCAATAAAATATCAGACCTGAAAAATAAAGAGAATAAGCCCGTGTTTGAGGCGCATACATGGGAAAAACTTTCACCATTTTACAACATCGCACAAATGATTGATTTAATGGCATTATTTATCAATGTTTTATTAATTGCAATAGTTCTGATAAGCATTCTTAATGTCATGATTATGGCAGTTTACGAAAGGGTTAAAGAGATCGGTACACTGGCCGCTATCGGCACTTTGCCCGGAAAAATCCGCACGATGTTTCTTCTGGAAGGTTTGTTTCTCGGTTTTTTCGGCTCTCTCGTCGGCTCAATAATCGGAGTAATTGTTATAATCGCAGTTAAATTCGGTCATTTTACCATAGCTTTCGGAAGAAATGAGAACATTCTTCTGGACCCGTCAATACCGTTTAAGCAGATGCTGTTTATTACTGCGATAGCAACATTTGCAGCAGTCATAGCCTCTTTGCAACCGGCAATAAAAGCATCTCGGATGGACCCTATCGAATCACTGCGTCACTGACAACAACACCAAATTCGAGGAGACATACTATGAATAAAATCAGTAAATATATTTTTGCAATTATCCTTGCAGGCACCTCAATTTCTTTCGGTCAAAATGATTCAATTGATATTGAAGGAAACAAGCTGCTTAAAAAGATTGACCGCAATTTAACACCGGTATCCTTTGAGTCATATCGAAAACTCATCAACATCGAACCTGATGGTAAGAAAAAGGACTTTGTTCTTTTTACCGCAAAAAAGGGAAATGATAAAATGGTTACTACTTTTTTATCACCAAAGACTGAAGTGGGAAGATCTACGCTCAGGCTTGGTGATAATATGTGGCTTTACATACCTAACGTCGGCAAGCCGGTTCGAATAACCAGTATGCAGTCGGTTACCGGCGGTATTTTCAACAATTCGGATATTATGCGCCTGGATTATAGTGAAGAGTATAATTGTATCAAATTGGACAAATCAAAAAGTGCTGATATAATGACCTTGAAAGCCAAAACAGGAAGTGTGGCCTACGACAAGCTCATTATAACTGTTGATAATAAAAACGTGGTTCCCACTGAGATTAAATGCTTAACAGCATCAGACATGCTTATTAAAACGCTTTATTTCAAGGACCTTAAATCACTGGGAAAAAGTATAAAAAGACCGGCTGTTATTGAAACCGACAGTCCTTTGCATAAAGGTTTTAAGTCTGTTATGATCTATGCGAATATGAATATCCGTGATTTTCCCGATGAAGTATTTACCATTCAATATATGGAAAAAATACCGGGCTTAAGGAAATAATTCCAGTGATATACAATAAAATCAATTGGATTATTTTACTTATTCCATTAGTATTATTTTCTGATGATTACACTTTTAATGCATCCGAATTTGAAAAGAAGCCTTTTGAATTTTCCGGAACAATTGAATTCCGCCCGTCGTTAACAATCCCTCAAAATCAAAGTACTGCATGGAAATTAAAAAACCATGAAAATAATAACCCACCGCAACTGCTTGATAATTATCTATTAATTGCAACACCATCCGCCAAATTTGAAAAAAAGAAGATACTTTTTTATAGTTCTGCAGATTTGAGAGTTGAATATAACAATCCTGAAAGCAGATGGAATTTTAGAGGAAGCCTTCTGGAGGGATACGGTAAGTATGCATTTAGTTCAAACTGGAATTTCCTTGCAGGTAAAAAATTGTATAAGTGGGGAAATGGATATATCTACAACCCTGTCTCATATGCAGGTAGAACCAAAGATGTAAATGACATTGATGCATCGTTGGAAGGGTACTATTCAACGGCTATGCAGTACAACAAAAGTTTTTCTTCTCCTATACTTTCAAACTTTTCACATGAAACAGTACTTTTACCGGTATATGGAGAAATAAATAATAATTATACCGGTGGAGACAAACTCTGGCTTTTAAATCATTCATATGTTCTTTTCTTAAACACAGATGTCCATATTTTTATCAATGTAGCTCAGGAGTTCGATTTTTCTGTTGGATTTTCAGCTGCGTATAATATTCTTACTAACTGGGAAATTCATGGTGAGTTATCATACCTTCCTCAAGTAAATAGTACAATTATCGGTTCTAATACAATGTTGAGTGTAACCGAAAAAAAAGATATTATACAATCGGTTATTGGTACGAGATATCTAACTACCTTTGACGCAACATTTTATCTTGAGTACCTGTTCAATGGCAATGGATATAATCAGAACGAAATGAATCTCTGGTATTCATCTGCAAAAAATGCACTCGCAAGTGAAAATCTGCAGCACATAAACAGTGTTCGTAAATACTGGTTTGAGAATCTGAGCAGACAATTCCTGATGAACCATTATATCTTTTTTAAGGTACAATATCCTGAACCATTTAACTTTCTCTATTTTACACCATCTTTATATATCCTGTTCAATATCGAAGATAATAGTTTTATGGCTGGATTTGATATGATTTATAAGCGCTTTGAAAATATCAGCTTTAATTTGAAATTGGTTGGATTATCCGGTGATGACATGTCTGAATTCGGCTCTAAGATATCAAAAGTAAAAACAGAATTGAATGTTGAGTCCTATTTTTAAGTATAGAGTTAAGTAGTTCCTACAGCATATTACAAAAGATTTACAATCAAATCTCACAGGCAAATATTATTTTTACCGATATGACTGGAATGAACCCTAATGTTTTCTATGAAACTGGTTTTGCCCACGCTCTGGGAAAACATATAATACTTCTTGTAAATAGTATTTAATATATACCATTTGAACACCATTAGTAGCATACAAGTTCCTATAATTGATGGATTAATTGAAAATATTTTTCATGATAATCTAAAGGCAACGCGGCAAAAGACGGCTTATTAACAACAGCAACTATCAGCGGTTTTATACTGCGATAAGTTTTTTTGCCAGCGCAGAGCTGAAGTACGCATCAAGAGGGTACCATGAAGCATTGAGGATGCTTCCGGATTCGTTAACTCATCTTGGTCCACCTATTGATAACCGTTCTTTTGGTATTACTCAATGGCTGCGAGGTGGGGATGCTCCAGATGACAAAGGAAATGGTGCTTTGGACATTTTCTCGCATGAATTAGGTTTTAATCGGGTAAATGTTGATGTTGAGAAACATCGTTGCATGGGCGGATAGTAAGTAATGCCCCCCTGAAGTGGAATAACCGCTGGTCCGGTTCATAGTTCGCGCCGGAGCGGGGAATGCCGTACGCCGCTCTGCGGTAAAGTAACTATATTATGAAGTAACGGTTATGTATTGGGATTGACAAGCTCGCTTGCCTGAGGGCAAATGCACTCCGCCCACCCCAGGCTTCTCTGCACCGCCCGTTTCCATCCCGCATAGCAGCGGTCATACGCTTCCCGGTCCCGGTCGGGTGCGGGGTCAAATACCCTTTCATCGTTGACGATCGCGGCGAAGCTCTTTTCATCCCAGAACCCGGAGGCGATTCCGGCGATTCCGGCGACGCCCAGAGCGGTGGTCTCCATGACGGCGGAGCGCACCACCGGGATTCCGAGCAGGTCGGCCTGGAACTGCATGAGCACTTCGTTGCGGGTCGCGCCGCCGTCGGCGCGGATGCGGCGGGGGAGAGTGCCGACGGCGGGGAGGAATGCCTCGACCACGTCGCGGACCTGATAGGCCATGGCCTCTACCGCAGCCCTGATGATGGTTGTCCGGTCGGTTTTACGCGAGAGGCCGATGATGAGCGCCCGCGCATCCGGCGCCCAGTAGGGCGCCCCGAGCCCCTGGAACGCCGGGACGAAATAGACCCCTTCGTTACGTGCCGACGCTATGGTTTCCGATCCGGTCGCCTGCGGGTTATCGATGATCCCGAGGTTTTCCTGCAGCCACTGGATCGACGCGCCGCCCATAAAGAGGCTGCCTTCGAGCGCGTAGTTGACTTGAGAAGCGCGTTTCCACGCGACGGTGGTGATGAGGTTATCGGTAAAGCGGGGGGTATCGCCGGTGTTGACGAGCATGAAGATGCCGGTGCCGTAGGTCGCTTTTATCGTGCGGTTGTCCCACCCGAGCTGGCCGAAGAGCGAGGCCTGCTGGTCGCCGGCGATGCCGGCGATCGGGATCGACCGGTTGAAAAGCGACGCGTCGACGACGTCGAAGAGAGTGTCGGAATCGTACACATGCGGCAGCAGCGCGGCGGGGATGTTGAAGAGCCCGAGCAGCTCGTCGTCCCATTCAAGTTTTTTGATATTGAAAAGCATGGTGCGCGAAGCGTTCGAAGGCTCGGTGGCGTGGACCGCTCCGCCGGTGAGCTGCCAGAGCACCCAGGTGTCCGGTGTGCCGAAAAGCAATTCTCCGCGGGAACTGCGGCGGCGGTCGGGGTCGATTGCATCGAGTATCCAGGCGATCTTGGTCGCGCTGAAGTAGGGGTCGATGATCAACCCCGTTTTTTCCTTGACTGCTGTCCGCGAGGAGCGGAGCGCTTCGCAATGAGCGCTCGTCCGCCGGTCCTGCCAGACGATGGCCCGATGGACCGGCCGGCCGGTGGCGCGGTCCCAGATGATCGTGGTCTCCCGCTGATTGGTGATGCCCATTGCGTGGACCTGTTCGGCGCCTGCCTTTCCGACCACCTCACGGAGCGCGGAGAGTGACGTCCGATACAGCTCGATTGGATCGTGTTCGACCCGGCCGGGTTGCGGATAGTGCTGGGTCAGCCTGCGGTATGCCTGAGCGACAATGCCTCCTGAGCGGGAAAACGCGACGGCGCGGTTGCCGGTGGTGCCGAGGTCGAGGGCGATGATGACCGGTTCATGTTTCATGATTCCGCCTTGTAAATGTGTTCCTGCCACGACGGAGGTTTCAGGGGCTCCGCCATCCTTTCCCCTTACACTGCCGGACATTTGAGAATCCATTTTATCCGCTGCCGCAGCCCGGCGTTTTCGAGCACCAGAAACGTGTTGAGCGCCTGGGTGATGTCGAGCGTGCGGAGGTACCCGTAGGCTTTGTGCGGGTTTTTGACGCCCCGGTATTCATAATTGTTGTAGACGATCCGGTCGAAGGGCCGCACACCGGACTCGTTCGGATGATAATGGGTGCGCAGATTGTAGTTGAGGCAGGTGACGTCGTCGAGGTCGGAGAAGTTGAGCCACCGTTTCCTGATCGTTTCGGGAACCGGCAGTTTGACGTCGTCTTTCGTGCCGAGGCCGAGTTCCCGCTGGATCTGTTTGCGGATGACGGGAAATCCGAGGGGGGAACCGAAGGTGATCAGGGTATGCACCGGTACGAGCGGCTCTCCATGGAGCAATACGTCGTAGGCGATGATCGTTCCCATGGAGTGCGCGAGCAGGCAGATGTTCTTTTTACGATGCTTTACAAGAAGGCGGATCAGCTCGCCGCGGATCAGCTCGCGCGCCGGATGCGACGCTCCGTACTCATCCTGCAGGGTGCCGTGATAGTAGGCGTCGAGCTCGATGAACATGCGGTGCAGAATCGCGTTCGAGATCGCATCGATGTTCATGAAGCCCGTTTCACCCGCGATGAGCTTGAACAGCTCCTGGCGGGTGTCGGCCTTGAGTTTTTCCCTTAACTTGTGCGGTTCGCGCGGCCCGAAGAAGGTGCCGGATACATAGGGCTCCCAGAGGTAGCGGGGGTCGCGCTGGTCGGAAACTTTCGCATCCTGCGGCCGGGTGTGCATATATTGCGCCCAGTAGGCGATCTCGAGCGAAACGCGGGGAACGGGGAGGTTGACCACCCTGAAGCCTTCGATGATCGACTTTTTCCACCAGTCGGTAAGGATATACTTTGACGGCTTGTTGCGCAATCCGTGGATGCCGATCAGGATCGTTTTCATGGTATTCCATCCGAAAAACGGTCTGCGAGTTCGATGTCGTCGGTTATGACCGCCTCGATCGGCAGTGAGGCCGACTGATCCGCGAGGGCATGCACGAGGGGAAGGTCGTTGACGGTCCAGCACCGGATAGGCGGGCCGTCGGGTGAAAACCGTTCCGGTGCGGCAATCAGCAGCCGGTACCATGGGAGGAGCAGGTCGAACCGCTTCCGAATCATTTGCGGAACGGCGTCGAGCGCGGCGAGGGAGTCGAAGATGTACCCGAACCGTATGTTCGTCCAGGCGAGATACGACCGTACGAATTCAAGAATCTCGTGTGAAAACGAACTGACGATCACGTCGCCGCGGGGCTGATAGGCCTCGATGGCTTCAGCAAAAAGCCGGGTGAACCATTCAAGGTCGTAGGGGCCCTCCTTGATCTCGAGACAGAGTTCGGTCCGGTGGTTGACAAGAGTAAGTACCGCCCCGATATCGGGCACTTCAGGCCGTTTGCCGTCATGCTGCTTTTTATACAGCCGCTGCAGACGGTCGAACGAGCAGCGGGCGATGGGCACCTGTCCGCCCAGCCGTCCGCCGACGGTTGTTTCGTGCATCACCGGGATTCTGCCGTCGGCGGTAAGATGGATGTCGCACTCGATGCCGATGAGCGACCGTCTGCTGCACGGGTGGTTGATTACCGCCTGAAAAGCGGCGAGCGAATTTTCCGGAAAGGCGCGCGAGAAGCCGCGATGGGCGACGAACTTCATGACGCACCCGCACCGGAAGAGGGGGGCAGTGTGCGGGTAAAGACGATCGATGCGCCCGTGCCGCAGCAGTCGGTGCAGCACGGCGCACCGCGCCGGACCGGAAGGGCGACCTTCAAACGGTACAGGTGCCGCAGAACGGCCTCGATGTCCTTTTTCGCGACGGGCCGGTCGCTCTTGACCGGTGCGCAGGGATACACGGCATCGGAAGTTCGTACGGCGGCGGTCACGACCCGGCGGGGATCGATGAATTCGTCGCGGCCGTACGCTTCGCCCCTGGGGCATTTGTGGCCCTTTATCACGACTCCTTCCGGGGTCGGCTCGGCCGTCAGACGGCACCCGTTGGGACAGACTATGCAGACATATTCCATACGTGCGCTACCGTAGCGAAAAAGTTAAGGGAAGGTCCGGTTCCAGCCCTCCCGAAATTTCCTTATCAAGGTCGATCGAGATCATCTCCGCCGGCCGCACGTGCGAAAGTATGCGCGAGAAAACGATCGTTTTACCCTGCGTAACCGCAAGCTCGGCTTTTTCCCTGATGGCCAGCGGCCGCAGATAGAAATGCTGCGCCGTACCCACGGCGCATCGGTTCGGGGTGACGTATTTGATGTTCGCCCCCGCCTCGACCGTGACGGCGGTCGCCGCGGGTTCTTTTTCCAGTAAATAATCGACGACGTGTCCGCCGCACCGCTGCGCCTCTTCGGTCACGAAGTCCACAAGGTCGTGAACGTGCAGTACATTTCCGCAGGCGAAGATGCCCCGAACGCTCGTCTGAAGCCGGTGGTCGACCACGGGCCCGCCGGTGTTCGGGCTGATGGCAACGCCCGCTTTACGGGAGAGCTCATTTTCCGGCAGCAGCCCCACCGAGAGCAGCACCGTATCGCATGCGACGCTGCGCGCCTTATCCGCGGCCGGAATGCCGTTTTCGAGCGGCGCGATTTCGACCCCCTCAACACGGTCTTTCCCGTAAATCCGAATCACCGCATGGCTCAACCGCAGCGGGATGGAGAAGTCCTGAAGGCACTGGACGATATTGCGTGTCAATCCCGACGGATGGGGGAGGATCTCGACGACCGCCGCGAC
>JAFGIW010000179.1 GCA_016929415.1 Chitinispirillaceae bacterium
ATGGATGATCAGCGGCAGCACCATCCCGGCGCAGATGGTTGACGGAAGCATAACGAGCATGCAGATGAGGTCGCCGGCGACGTTGAAGAGGAAATATCCGTGTTCGTTGCTTCGGAGCGCCCCCATGAAAAACTCCATCAGATGGAACATCCTGCTGTAGGTAAATATGGAGAGAAGGGCGCCGATACCCATGATCACCTGGGCGAGCACCAGTGCGACGGGAATGCTGCGGATGCGGTCGATTTTTTTGCGTATGATAAAACTTCCCAGCGCGAGTCCGAAAATGAACGCGCTCAGCATCAACTCGAACGAGTGCGTCGAACTGCCCAGCACAAGGCTCAACATCCGTATCCATCCCACCTCGTACATGAACGACGACGCGGCGGTCGCTCCGGAGATGACGAGAAGCGGCAGATAATGGCGTTCGTAACCTGGCGACCCCACGGTATCAACCGAATGATCGGTCGGCGCGGCGCTCCCCGCGGCTTTGGCACCCTGCTGCGGCGCAGTGCTCCTGCAGAGCAGCAGCACCGAAATTCCGACGAACAGGTCGATGCAGCCGGCGGTTATGATCGTCCCCTTGAGTCCCGCTGCTCCCATCAGGAAGAAACCGCTCAGCAGCACCCCGAGAGACGCCCCCAGCGTGTTGGCAAAATAGAGCACCGCGATTTTATACCCGCTCGTGCCGGGAAAGCGGCGTATGAAACCCGCCGCCATGTACGGAAATGTGGCGCCGAGCAGCATCGACTGGGGCAGGATGATAAGCGCGGAAAAGAGCCACTTGTAGATGAATACTGGAACCGGTTTGTCAAGAAACGGGAGGGCGGTATCGTAGGAAAAATTCTGATAGGCGACAAACAGGTCATGAAAGATCAGCGCCGCCGCACCGAGCGCGATCTCGATGATCGCGTACCGGATGAGCAGATGCGCTTTTTCTTTGAGCCTGATCCCCGCAATCCAGGCGCCCGCTGCCATGCCGCCCATGTAAATGGCAAGAACAAGCGTCTGCGCGTAGGCCGAGTGCCCGAGAAAGAGTTTCAGATAGTGCGTCCAGATCGTTTCGTAGATGAGTCCGGCGATTCCGGAGAGGAAGAAGAGGAAGATGAACAGGGTGGCGTGCATGGTACATCACAAAATAATCCCTGGGAGAGAAGCGGGCGGATGAAAAAAGGCGAAACGTTTCCGTTTCGCCCGTACCAGCGCTATTCCCTTTATCGTTGTTCGTTGATAAACCAATACATTGAACCGCCAGCAGTGACACGTCCACTTTCGAGTCCAAATGTTTTGTTATCCGGATTACTTGAGTTTGCAATTATGGTTTTCAGCATGGTTCCGTAAACCTCATCAATGCACTCCCCCAGGCTTCCAGCCGATTGTGAACAGAGCAGGGTGTTATCGGTAAGGTCGTAAAGCGAGTAGGTTTCCGATCCCACCTCGCCGCACCGTTCTCCGTAGAATACGATGTGGTTATCGATGAAAGCGTAAATCTTTGCACAGTCGTTCATTTCTTTTTCAGCAAGAAATGCTTGGTACTTCAGGCTTATGGCGACTTCGGCGCAGTCATAGCTGTTCGCCCTGAACATCAGATAACAATTGCCGTCGTCCTGCAGGGGAAGACGTGATTCATCGGAAACGGTGTTTTCACCCGAAATGATGATCAGAGCCGTGTTGTCACTCGAGGAGGAGGGGAGAAGTACCTGCAGAGTCGCGGTCGGGGGCACTATGGTGTCCGCTGTTTTTTCGGTTATATAGCGCTGGGTGACGGTCGATATCTTACCGGAGAAAACGCGGATATGCGTCGGCACGTTTCCACTGTTGAGCAGAGTAAGTATCGTATCCGTGTTGCAGCCCATGGAATAGACATTTACGAAATTGGTTTTGGCATCAGGCAGATCGGCAAACTCCTCCGGCAGCGGGATACTTTGGGATCGCAGATCGATTTCACCGTCGGATCGGGAGATGGCGAGGTCCATGAGGAGTGCATCCAGCTGCAGGTTCGCCTGTAATTCGACGGTCGTATCGATGCCCGCGGCGGTTTTCGTATGACCCGAAACGGTCAATATGCACTCATTATCCCCTTTAGGCAGCAGCGGCCGGGTTCCCACTCCGTCGAGCGGCGTACCGTGGAATGCATTTACTTTCACGATAGGCAGCATTCCCAGGTCGCTTCCGGGAATGAGGGTGTCCATGCTTGCCGGGTATACGGAAAACGCGCTGTTCGCAACACTCAGGGTAATATCGGTGATAGGGGTGTTACCGACATTGTACAGCAGAAAGAAGAATCCGGTGCTGCCCTTGATGCTTCCGAGGTCGAAGCGGATGTTTTCACCCTCTTTTACGGCGGAATTGTCTTTGGTCCTGTTGAGCCCCTTCAAATGACTCAAACCGAAACGACCCGTTTCGGGGTTGAGCGTGACGGTTGTTCCCGGCCCGGTGGCGGGATTTTCGCTACAACCGATACAGCAGAGTATCATGCCGATTCCGACCAGACTGCGAAAAATATGTTTCATACCACACCCTCCTTTGAGAGATTCAGTTTTATTCCATTCCTGCCTGCATTGCTAGCAGGGGATGGGGTGCTCTATTGCAATTCCGGACCGTAACCGGTATCGGGCCGGAACATCGTTATCGTAGCATAATGCGCAACCGGGTCGACGGGTCGAGTGTCTCGGTTGCGATCAAATAATTCGACATCGGTACGAAAAGCCGTTTCGCCGTCGAACGGACGCTCAGCGTATAGTGCCCTGCCGGAACCGATGCGATGATAAATCGACCGGTACTGTCGGACAGGCTGTAAAAGGGCGATCCGTAAATCGCCAGGACATACGGTTCGTTGATCGCCGAAGAATCGGATGAAGTGAGACTTCCCGACAGGTCGATGCACGGCTTCAGTATCAAGGAGATCGTGTCGGCGGCTCCTTGACCGAGCAGGATGCCCTGCAGAAAGCCGGCGGCGCCTGCGGCATCTGAACGAAGCAGCAGGTTATAGCTGCCGGCGGATGGGGCATGCCAGAGAAGGGGCTCGGATGCCCTGCCCGTCACCGAGTCCCGGAAGCCCGTCTTTTCAAACGGACGGTAATTTGCTGAAAAGAGCTGCAGCGACAATTCTCCGCTGCTGTGGTCTTCGACTGAAACGCTCACAAGCGAATCAATAACCGCCACTTTTGCATTCACCGTTTCGGAAGATCCGCCGTTTCCGGTGATCGGGGCATCACTGCATTGCAGGAACGCAAGAATGGTCGTAGACATCGACCAGGCAATGGCTTTCCGCGTCATTGTTCACCCCCGGAGATTTTTTTTGAAAGGGGGAAAATCTGGGTGTTGATCTGGAAGACCCGGTCGGCATTCTCGCTTTCGCAGGCGATTTCGGTGATTTCGGCGCGCATCTGCCGAACCCGCTCCCGGATGCGGGCAAGGTCGGCTTCATTGCAGCTTATCGTCAGCGTGGAGACATCACGGTCCTCTTTGGGGATGCGATAAGGTGCCGACTGGGCAAGCTGCATCATCGTGACCTGAAAAGCGTGTATGATCGCCGGGTCGACATCCGGTCCGCTGGTGAGTGCCGGGTCGATCCGTTCGTAACCGCCGTTTTCTTCTTTGCGGATAAGATTGAGACGGCAGAGCAGCTCCAGGGCCTCTTTCGCTTCGCTGCGGGTGATGGATGGTTTCAGAAGCGATGCGACCGCCTGCCCGTCCTTTATGGGAGTGAGCGCAACAAGCTCCCGTATTACCGAGTAGTACCATCGCGAATAGTACTGGTCGCGGTCGCGCTCCACAACCGTGGCGCGGGTGGACCTGAAGGCTAGCAGCCGGTCGAGATAGTGCTGCCGTTCCTCAACGGTTGTCGCCTGATTATGGCTTACCAGCAGAAGGAAATATTCCGTTTCACGTTTTCCGAGGTTGAATATTTTAGTCAGTTTATGGGCGAGTTTGAGTGAAATCGTTCGTTTTCCGGCAATAACCCACGAAATGAATCCCGACGACTTGAGTCCCGCTTTTTGCGCGATGTACCGGTAGGAGAAAAACGACTTCGTCTTTTTCAGGTCGTTGCTATGCTCTTTGATGAATAGCCGGTAATCGGTGTAGCTGAAAATATCCGCCATAGTTTCATTCCTCTATATCACTGTCAATATATTTCAAATCCGGATTGCCGTCACGATTTTCGTTTATTTTCCGATCACTTCAAGTGAGCGGTAGACAGGGTAATATGATATGATAATTAATTGAATTTAAATGAAATAATAAGAACTTAAATTTCAATGAGATGTAAATATGGAGAGCTATGCCGAAACATACATTTTTCTTGAAGCGGCGGAATGGCTTACGGCCACACCCACTTCCCCAGCGGTTGCACCTTCGGGTTGTCTCCGCTCTCCCATGGAATTGCCGTTCCCCCCACATACGCATTCACCGTCAGACCGAGGGCAAGGGGTATGCGCATGTCAACAGGAATCCCAAGTTCTTCGACACTCTTTACCGGAATGGTATCGAAGAATGTTTTCAAGTACTGCAGCAGCGTCTGGTTGTGGCTTCCGCCGCCGGAAAGGAAGACCGTCTGGCCGGATGAGAGCTGTTGAAATTCCCGCCGGTAAAAATCGTAGATGGTCCGTGCAGTCAGTGCCGTGATTGTCGCCAGTCTGTCGGCCTCCGCAAGCATGGTGAATTGTGGTAATTTGACAAGGTCATTGAACAGCCGAGTCGATGCCTGTTTCGGCGCAGGTTTCAGGAACCAGGGATTTTCGGAAAGCTTTTTCAGACAATCACCATCCACCGATCCCTGTGCGGCAAGTGAACCGTCGCGGTCAAATCCCTCGTTTTCATCGGCACTCCCGCATTGTTTAATGACCGCATTGATACAGCAGGTCCCCGGCCCGGTGTCGGAATCGGTCAGAATCTCGTCCCTCCCGGTGTCAACGATCGTCATGCGCGAAACGAGCCCGATGTTGAGAAAAACAACGATACCGCCGCAGGATGCCGCGATGCGCAGGCTGCCGTAATTTACAGGGGGGATTCCCTGTCCGCCTGCGATGCAGTGGTGACGTATGAGGTCGGTTACGACGGGAATGCACAGGGTACTCGCCAGATGCTGCGCGTCGCCGAGCGGGAGATCCCAGTTTGTAGGCTCCTGCACCTCACCGGTCGGTCCCTTCCAGAGGAAAGGTTTATTGAGTACGGCGCAATGGGGGACACGCAACGATGTCGGCAGTTGTGTAAGTGTGGTTCTCGCGCATTCGGAAAAGAGAAGCGACAGCTTGTAATCAAGCCATGCCAGGTCGGCGAATTCGATCTGAAGCGATGAATTGGTGGAGATCTGTTCAAGAAGCCGGGCGATTTTCTGCGGATAGGGTACAGATGAATGGGCGATGATCTCCCATGCATCGTTGGCTGCCGCAATATAAAGACACTGCAGACCGCCCTGCAATCCGCCGGCGGAAATGATCAGTATCCTTCTTTTCCTGATTTTCCTGAAAAAACCTGCCATGGTCTTCTTCATGGTTGTAATATATATCCGTCGCGGGCAAATAAGAACGGATGTGAGTGCAGGGAGTGTTCCGGAATAAATCGGAAATCATTGTTCCGTTAATTATAGTTTGGATATGATACTATTAAGGCAGACAATCGCGTTAAGGGCCTTTAAAAAAAGGAAAACCGAAATGGTAATGGTACTGATCGTCAGCTACGGGGTAATTCTTCTGATCGTGACCGCATGGACACTGAATATGCTGCGTTCTCACCACCATTTCCGGACCGTGATCCGGCACCCCTCGCTCACGCATCATATTACCACGTAATGGCAGGGGTGGGCGGCGCATTATCTGACTATCAATCGGTAAAGACTTTCAGCGAACGGCTGCGGTAGGAGTTCTTCAGCCGGTGAATTGCCTTCTCCTTGATCTGCCTGACACGTTCGCGGGTAAGATGCAGACGTCTGCCGATCTCATCGAGCGTGTGGGGCGTCTCTTCTCCCACGCCAAAGTAAAGCTGCAGCACCTTTTTCTCGCGGTCGTTAAGGGTGTCGAGGATTTTATTGACCCCCTCCTGCATCGACATTTCGATAAGGCGGCTGTCGGGCATCTCCTGATTTTCATCCTGCAGCAGGTCGATAAGCTGAGAGCTGTCGTCGGCCTGGACCGGGGTGTCGAGTGACAGATAGCGGTTGCCGATTTTCTGTATTTCGATCACTTCGCTTTCGGCAAGGCCGAGTTCCTTGGCGATTTCATCGAGCGTCGGCATTCTC
>JAFGIW010000180.1 GCA_016929415.1 Chitinispirillaceae bacterium
CGAAGAGTCATACACCCGCTATGGACTGTCCCGACTGGCCAATATGAAGCAGAATCCCGTGCGAAGAAAATTCACTCCGCAGCGCTGACGGGGCGTCACCGATAAATAAAAAAAGGATGGTGGTAATTTATTAACTTATAAAATATTATTGTAGCTTAACACATTTTTCTTCAATCGCTTACTCTTAATTTTCGTTTCCACCCCGCTGTTTTTTGCCTTATCAATCAACAATTCAGCAATGTCGCTATGCTGCAATCCTGAAAAGTACCTATAATTGCACTATTTTCCAAGCATTTACTATGTCCTTTGGCAAGATGTTTAAAATACTCTGCGTAATGCACCGACTTTTAAACTGATATATGATGTCCCTTGACGGCACTGCGCAAGATTCACCTGGCGGCATGGTCGAAATGTGGCCGGTGAGTTTGTCGAATCCGAAGAGCTCCGCTCCAGATTTTTTTGCCGTATTTGGGAATGAGGGTGTCGTCAAGTCCGAGGATCAGGTGCATAATGTTGAATGCTTCGACAACGGCTCTCGAAATCGATATCGCCAGTGCCTTCGGCTCCCACTGAGAGTGGTTGAGGAACCGGTGATAATCAGTAAAATGCCGGGAATGGTTGCCGAAAAGATAAAACCTCGTTACCGCTTTTCGGGAACAGATGAGTATCCCCTTGATGAACTCGATAATATAGAAAAATGACGGTTCCGTGAATACGCCGTGCATTTTTCCTAAAGGGACATGAAACTGTCCGGTAAACAAATTATTTTATCTATGGTGGATTCAACTGAACGGCAAAAGTATGTCACATAAAGGAAACCAATTAAAGGCAACAATTTGATCACAAATCAATAATTTGAACAATAAGACTTTGATTTTAATGGTAACAGTACACAAAAACAAATATAAGGCCGCCGTAAGAAAGGAAGTCGATCAAAATACTATGCCATTTTACAGACAGCCAACAGCCCCATGCTGGGCGGTCAAAGCCCCGCCCCAAATTACCGCTTGGACTAGGGGTAGGCAGAAGTATCGTTCTATCAAGCTGCGGAGACTTCGCTTGACAGCCCAATACTTCAGCGATATTATAGGCGGCAACTTCAGCATGGGGCGATCCGCTGACCGCAGTCATGATCGTGATGCTGGCACTGCTCAACGACGGGGCCATTCTCTCGATTGCCTTTGATAATGTTCATTATAAAGACCGGCCCGAGGCGTGGAACATGCGCATGGTACTGGGAGTTTCAACAGTACTTGGTGTTATCGGCGTTGTTTCGGCATTCGCCCTGTTTTATCTCGGTGAGCGCGTCTTTCATCTCGACCGCGCGCATATCCAGACGCTGATGTATTTGAAACTGTCGGTGGCAGGACACCTGACGATTTTCCTGACGCGTACGCGACGCCCGTTCTGGTCTATCCGTCCGGCACGGATTTTATGGTTGGCCGTGCTCGGTACGCAAATTATCGCCACACTGATAGCGGTGTATGGACTGTTCATGACGCCCCTCGGCTGGGGGTGGGCACTCTTTGTGTGGGGTTATGCGGCGGTGTGGTTCCTCCTGAACGACCGCGTGAAACTGCTTGCGTAC
The DNA here is from genome assembly GCA_016929415.1 of Chitinispirillaceae bacterium. Classification (GTDB taxonomy): domain Bacteria; phylum Fibrobacterota; class Chitinivibrionia; order Chitinivibrionales; family Chitinispirillaceae; genus JAFGNB01. The sequence continues at coordinate 1,589 of JAFGIW010000180.1, forward strand.
CGGTTGTTCGATGCGATCAAAGCGAAAACGTCACCCGATGAAGGACTACCGGTCGCTTCAAGGGTATGAATATTGCAGTAGTTAGAGTTTTGTACCGAAGTCGAAATAGACAAGGTGAGTAAAATGACCGCGATCACGGCAGCCGTTATTGTAGCGCACCCGGACGATGAGACACTGTGGGCCGGCGGCACGATCCTGAAACACCGGGATTGGAAATGGTATGTGGTATCGTTATGCAGGGCGGGTGATGCCGACCGATCCCCGAAATTTCAAAAGGCGCTTGCAGCATTGGGAGCCGTGGGGACAATAGGCGATCTTGACGACGGCCCGGAGCAGACTCCCCTTTCGCCGGTGCTGGTGCGTAACGCCGTTCTCTCGCTGCTCCCCGTAAATCGGCCGATTGACCTGATGCTGACGCACGGCCCGCAGGGTGAATATACGCGACACCGGCGTCACGAGGAAACCTGCAGAGCCGTGATCTCGCTGTGGGCGGCAGGGATGATTTTTCCGCGACGCCTGTGGACGTTCGCCTATAACGACGACGGAAAACGCCACTTGCCCGAGGCCGCGCCTGATGCTGATTTGACAAGCAGGCTGCCGGCGGACATCCGGCGCCGGAAGTACGCGATTATTACCGGAATTTATGGATTCACCGAGTCGAGTTTCGAGGCGAGGACCACACCCGGAACCGAGGCCTTTCGAAGCTTTACATTACCGGTCGATGCATATAAGTATTTAAACGAATCAGGAGGTTTGCTATGAAGGTACTCGTACTATATGACTACCCCGCGTCACCCGGGGGCCTCGCCACACAGGGCGACCGGCGAAAGCGGATTTCTTGAAGCGGAGGTCCGCAAGGCAAAAATCTGGATGGAATATCAGAGCCCCTCCGATCGCGTACTGGTTGCGCAGATGCCCACCAGCGATTGGCGTGACGAGCAGTGGGTCGTGGGGTACGGACTGTATGTCAATACCCTCGTTTACCTGTACCTCCGCCTTTACGGAGATGACGAGCGGGCCGCGGTGATGAAAAACGCAATGGACCGATTCACCATTACCGGCGGATCGCAGCACCTGCATGTGCATGAAGGACTGGTGCTTCGCCGCAAGCCCTATTACGCGCTGTGGTCGTATAAAATGCACAGCAGCGAGCGGTTTGACCTTGTCGGCAACAGTCTGGCGATTCTTTCGGGAATGGCCTCCCCATCGAGGGCCGGCGACCTTATCAACTGGATTGAGAAGGAATGCGCCGCACTCAAGGTTCATGGTGAACTTGCAATCGATCTCCCGCCGGTACTCTTTCCTTATATACGGGAGAATGATCCCGACTGGCGGCCCCGATACGCCGAATACAATCTTCCCGGCGACTATCACAATGGCGGCGTCTGGCCCTTTACGTGCGGTCTATATATCGCCGCACTGGTCGCCGCCGGAAAATACCGGCTTGCACAAAAGAAGCTTGATGCGCTTACAGCCCTTGTCGGTCCCGCACGGTCGGCCGATGTTCGCTTCGGATTTAACGAATGGTTTCGCGCCAAAGACGCGAAAGCGATGGGCCAGGACTGGCAGACCTGGTCGGCAGCAATGTATCTGTATGCCGCAACGTGCGTTGAGAGACGGAGCACCCCGCTGCTTGACGGTATCAGAAAAATACGGCATGGCTAGAAAGTCACCCATGTGGATGGCAAGGTGCCGGGACGTACGATTCGACACCGGTATCATGGGTTCATTCGTGAAGGAAAGCACTGTCACTCCGGTTTACGGGCAGAAATGTGTTGAATAATGAAAGAATCGCAAACAGGACAGGAGATTACCACTTCGGATAAAACCAAGGGCGAAATCGTCGCCGACGATGACCGGACCGCCAAAAAAAGACCTGGCAACTCACGAAAAGTGGTGATTGTCGGCGCTGGTGATGTGGGAGCGTCCGATGAGCTGCAGGCGCTTCATGCGTCGGCATCGGTGATTAAAAAAAAGTTTGATCGAATTAATGACCTTTGATAAATGAAGATAATCAATCCCGGGAGACGCAATGACTCGGCGATAAGGTGCGGTCGGTTGCCGGTTGACAAAACATAACGCAAGCGCCATTTAACGCAAGGTGTTCCCTATATGGCTTCGTTGGTTGCCCCGGCGGTTTGTGCTGAGTCGTTCGAAGGGGTGCGTGACATTCTTCGTTCCCGCGGCTTTCTGGTAAAACAGCGCACCATGATTCCAACACCCATCCTGTCCGCATACAGACGCAACAACATCAGATTCCGGAAAGGTCAACAACTATGCAGGTGGAGCTGTAACTCTCTTTAAAAGTCAAGTGGGTTAACCGGATGCCGAGATCCTCAAAGAAATCGAAAACGATAATTAAGACCTTGTAGCCATGGCCACCCACGGCCATGCTTTCATCGGCGACCTCCTGTTCGGAAGTGTTTCAGATACGCTCAAACATAAAATCAGCATTCCCCTCCCGCTACTGATGGGACCCCGACAGTGATATAGTGGCCCGACACGCCGCAAGCCGAAAGGGAAGGGGTCTGGACAGCGGGAGAAACGGCGGATGATTGTGCCGTTTTCCCACTTCATGCCCCTATCCCCGCCGTTGGCGAAGACGCCGCTACACCGCTCCGCTCCGTGGTCCCCCGTCTACGGTGGAAGGGAGATGGTTTGATTGCTCCCGATTCATTCCCGAGCTATATTATTACCATCCCTTATTCCACATAGGCCTTATCGAATATCACGATTTCACCGTCTTTGAGCTGGTTGCATAATATCCGCCCCTTAACGGCATCATGAGATTTGGCACTGCCGACAAC
>JAFGIW010000181.1 GCA_016929415.1 Chitinispirillaceae bacterium
AGTCGCAGCGCCCGTCATCTGATAAAATCGACACATTTCGACTCCGCTCAATGTGCGTACCGGGGGTTTCCGGACGGATACTACTTACGCGATATACAGAGGAAGGGTGACCTCGAAGGTCGCGCCCGACCCGTCGGTATTGTTGCGGGCGATAACGCCGCCATGATGGTTGTCGACGATACGGCGCACAATGCTGAGCCCCAGTCCGGTGCCGCCCTTGCGCGTGGTGAAGAACGGCTCGAATATTTTCGGCAGTATCTCCTCGGGAATGCCGGTTCCCCGATCCTTGACTGAAAAGACCACATGATCCGGCGGTCGTTCCTTGACGGCACAAATGATTTCCGTTCCCGCGGGAGAATGGTTAAAGGCATTCTCAAGGAAATTGATGATTACCTGCGTCATCGATGTGCCGTCCGCTCTGATCAGACACTCTCCCTGATTCTCCGGTTTGATGAACTGCACCGACGGTTTCAATGATTGCAATGTCTGAAGCCATGTCGTAAGGGTTTCCTCCACGAGCGCTACCATCGAAATTTCGTTCAAGTTCTCCTCTCGAAGAGGCCTTCCCAGAACGAGAAGCTCTTCCATGAGCATGGTAAGCCTCGTCACCTGGTTTCTCATGTGCTGCATATAAGGATGGAAACGGTCGTTATCTGAAAGTTCTTTGGAAAGGGCCCCCATGATTGCCAGAATTCCATTGAGCGGATTTCTTACCTCATGGGCAACTCCCGACGTCAATTGTCCTAAAAGTTTCATTTCGTTCGCTTCAATGAGTTCGGCTTCGGCCCGTTTGCGTTCGGTAATGTCGATCCCCATCTCCAATACAAGGGGGGCGCCGTCGCTGTCACTGAAGGGAAAATCGAAAACCCGGTAGTTGCGGCCGTCCGGGCCGATCCATTCCCACTCATGGGGCGACATGGTTTTAAGCACCGTGCATTTTTCGCATGTTTCGCATGGCTCATTGCGCCCGAAGAGATGCTCAAAGCAGCGTTTGCCGCCGGATTCGCCGAATCGCTCACGGAAAAATAGGTTGGCAAAGGGAATATAATAGTCCGGCGTCAGGAGAAAAACGTACGCAGGCAGCATGTTCAAGACGTCGTTGAACCGCTGCCGTTCCGTCTCCAGCGTCGCCATTGTCTTTTGCACGTCGGCGGTGCGTTCCCTTACCCGTAGCTCCAATTCATTTTTTGCTTTTTTCAACTCCTCTTCCGCTTCCTTGCGTCCGGTAATGTCATGCACCATGCCCGCTGATCGGATGATTTTTCCGGTTTCGTCCCGCTGGTGCTCGCATTTTTCATGGACGATGCGGATTTCACCGGTTGATTTCCGCACGATCCGGTGTTCGATTTCATAGGTGTTTTTGCCTTCGCGCACCGAATTGTTGTAGGCGGCATCCACCGCCGCCCGGTCGTCCGGGTGGACGGTTTCGAGAAATGCCTCGTAGGTGGCTTCGAACTTCTGCGGCGGGAGACCGAAGATGCGGTAAACTTCATCCGACCAGAAAAGCCGGTTGTTCACAAGGTCGAGTTCCCAGCTTCCAAGGTGTGCGATCTCCTGCGCCCGGTTCAGAATTTTATCGCTTATGAGTACATTCTTCTCGGCTTTGCGCCGGAGAAGGTCGGTCCGGTTGACCGATCTGGCGTTCAGCCACAGCAGGAGCAAAAAGCATACGGTATAAGTAACCACCACGACGGCCACGCCGACTTCCGATCCGAAAATATCGTACCGCTCTCCGTGCAGCCGCAGCCAGCCGATTGTAAGAGGAAGAAGCAGAAGGAAAGGGAGAATCCGCCGGGCCATGTCCGCTCCGGCCTCTTCACTTGTAAAGACATGCATGAACCAGGTGCCGGGCCTGATACAGAATGCGGCAACGCAAAGGCAGCAGAATGCAATGCTTGTATTTAACGCAACACTGACATTCAGCCATGTATATAATTCCCGGATATTGAAGAGGTAACCGATAATGATGAGATACGACATCATTGAAACGGGTAATAAGACGACATGGCCGGCGCCTGCGGCGCGCCGGTTGCCGGCTCCGAGCAGAAGCAGAAAACTCCCGAACAGGGAAAACAGGAACGCCGTGATGACGGCCATTCTGGTTGATGGGGCCAGAAAGAGATGGAGTATCGGCTTGTTGACCCATGACCATTGATGCCCCGTCACGATTTCGACAAGATACGTTATCGCGGTCAAGAGGCCGACGGCGCCTGCAGCGGCGCCGGACGCTAGCGACAGGCGCTGTTTCCACCGGACCGAGTGCTTATCGCGCAGGCATGCCAGGGCCGCGATGGACAGCAGGAGTCCGATAGCCGTAATGACTTTCATCGGCGTCAATTGAGGGCCGACACTTTTAAGAAACGGGATGTCCAGCATCCATCCAACAAAGTCAAGAAAGGCAATGATGAAAACGGCCGCGATCGCCGCAGCGCCGACGGAAGAGGCGGATAACGGAAAAAGAGCGGGGAATCGATAGCGCTTCATAACAGGTTAAAATATCGTATTTGCACGATAGCGTTCGTGAGAATAGTGCCTGATACCCGACGGCACCTGCAACACGCCTCTCCCTGCCGTCGGGCTGCATGTTATCACGATGGAAACATCCCCCACGCGTGTAGCTGTTCCGCGACCGCGGCGCCGTTGAAAAACAGAAAAAAACCAGTGCAGCTCACGGGGCGCGAGAAAGTGAAGAAACGTAAATAAAGTAAACGGGGGGCGTTTACAAGCCGGGTATGCCCCCCATTGCACTACATCCTTCGCCTACGATCGAGTTTTCCGTCCGACCGGCCCGCTGATTTCATCATACCGTACTCATTACGCATCTCCATTTCCGCCGGTGATTGGCAGGCAGGACATGGAGCGGACACTTCAGCGAATTCGATGTGACCGCAGACGGAACAGATAAAAACACTCATCATTATTCTCCTTTGATAAGGTTAGTAAAGCCGAAAAGCGATTGAATCAAACTGCCGTAGTTGTGTCAATCAAGGAATTTATTCCGTTTTTCTGGATAGTACCGGTCGCCGACGACGGCTCTTTTGAAAAGGAAAATTGCCGTCCATTAATTTCCATTTAAGAGTGATTGCAAAAATAGTGCCGTTAATGTGACGGCAAAAAGCGCCGGAACAGTCCTTTTATGTTATTTTTATTTGCACTTCCAAGAAAACCATTCTTGAAATTAAGAATCAAAGAAGGTTCATTAGTGTCCGGTAGTGAACTAATGTAACCAATTAACTTTCCGGTATCTGTCGGAAATCCGATTGGCATTAAATATGCAATAGTAATACTAAATTGAAAAATACTCCCATACCGATATACAGTCGACAAAAGCCGTTGACGTAAAACCGGTAGTAACGGGTGATTTTTCAAAACGAAAGGGGAATTGGAACTTTTAATTTTCTCATTTACGAGAAATTGACTCTTAAATATAAGAAAACATCAATCCGGGAGGATGCTGTCATACGTCGTCTTGCCCCACCTACAATAGGAATAAAATAATGGTTTTAAAGCTGCTCCACCTGATAAATCCCCATAACACGCTCGTGAGAGTCGTCAACAGCAGATTAAACCGGTGGAACCGGTATTCCGTCTGGAAACCGCTGGGATTGCTGGTTGTCGCGGGGTTGACGCCGCTGGAAGAGGCCGGGAAACAGGCGTAAATACAGGCATACCGGGGATCGTTGCGCGATCGGATGCACGTCATGCTTGGAGGAATGGGGTATGATGTCGACTATGCCGTAAACGGCAATGAAGCGATCGATCTGGTTCATAACGCCGCCGAACTGAAAAAACCTTTTCTGGCAATCATTATGGATTTAACGATTCCCGGAGGAATGGGCGGCAGGGAAGCGATCGAAAAAATAAGGGAAACCGAAAAGGACTTGCCGGCCTTTGTTTCGAGCGGATACTCCGATGGTCCGGTTCTTGCTCATCCTGCCGATTACAAATTTACCGACAGGATCGGCAAGCCGTTCATCAAAGCCGAGCTTGCAAACTTGTTCAGCCGTCATTTCGGGGACAAGAGTTCAGCGGTGGACACAGCCCTGAAGTGAAGGCACGCGCCGCAACGGCAACACTTTCCACCAATACTCCCCGCAGGCCGCAGGCCGTCAGCCGTCACTTGCCGTACAGCGGAAACACGGCCTCGAACGTCGCGCCGGGCCCGTCGGTATTGTTGCAGGCGGTAATCGTGCCCTGATGGTTATCGACGATGCGTCGTACGATACTCAACCCCAGTCCCGTCCCGCCCTTGCGTGTGGTAAAGAACGGATCGAAGATTTTCAGTAAGATCTCCTCCGGAATACCGGTTCCGCGATCCTTGACGGAAAGAACAACTTTATCAACGGGCCGGCCATCTACCGAACAGACGGTTTCCGCTCCCTCCGGGGAATGTTGGACGGCATTTTCCAGGAGATTGATGATTACCTGCATTATTGACGTTTCGTCCGCTTTGACGATAAACTTTTCCGGTGATTCCGGTTTGATGAATCTCACCGGAGGTTTATGCGATTGGAATGCCTGGAGCCAGGTCGCGAGCGTGCTCTCCACAAGCGTTACCATCGGAATTTCTTGCAGGTTCTCCTTACGAAGCGGCCTTCCCAGAGCGAGAAGATCTTCCATGAGCATCGAAAGCCTGGTGATCTGGGTCCTCATGTGCCGCATGTGGGGCTGGAAACGGTTATCATCAGAAAGCTCTTTGGACAATGCACCCATGACGGCCATGATGCCGTTGAGCGGATTTCTCACTTCATGGGCAACGCCCGAGGTAAGCTGCCCGAGCAGTTTCATCTCGTTCGCCTCGATGAGCGCGGCTTCAGCCTGTTTGCGGTCGGTAATGTCGATTCCCATTTCCATGATGAGCGGCGAGCCGTCCGCATCGGTAAATGGAAAGTCATGGATATCGTAAGTGCGGTTGTCGGGCCCGGTCCACTCCCAATGGTGCGGTGCATGGGTCGTGAACGATGTGAATGCTTCGCAGATTTCGCACGGCCCGGTGCGGCCGAACAGGTATTCGAAGCACCGTCTGCCGCCGGATCGACCGAACCGTTCCGTAAAGAAACGGTTGGCGAAAGGAACATGGTAGTCGGGTGTAAGAAGGACCACATACGCGGGCAGCAACTCAAGAACATCGTTGAACCGCCGCCGTTCCATCTCCAGCGTTCCCATGGTTTTTTGCAGGTCGGCGGTGCGCTCATGTACCTGGATTTCAAACCCGTTACTGACCTTTTGCAACGATTCCTCCGCGTTTTTGCGTTCAGTGACATCGCTTATCACGACACGGAAAACCGGGGAATGATCCGTGTCATGGTCGGGAGATGCCGCCAATCGTGCCCAGAACGTGGTTTTGTCTTTTTTCACCAACCGCAATTCACAAACATGCGGGGTCATTTCTTTAAAAAGGAGCCTGCAAAATGTATAGTAAATGTCCTGGTCTTCCGGGAGGATGAACCTGGAAAAGGGCTGTTTGACAAGGGCACCCCTTGTCTTACCGAGCAAGTCCGCGATCATGAGGTTCGCTTCAAGAATCAGGTTCTTGTCGCTGATCGTACAGTAGCCGACCGGCGCCAGGTCGTACAGATCGAAATAGCGCGCGTGTGAAGTCTCCAGTTCCACCTGGGCGCGGCGCAATTCCTCGTTCTGCATCTCCAGTTCGATCTGGTGCACGCGCAATTCATGGAGCGTCCGCTTTACCTGTTCGGGCGTCAGGAATTCGACGGATTCGGAGGCGACGGCTCCCGCTTTATTTTCGGCCAGTTTACGTAAATCACTTCCGCCGCCCGGATTCGGTTTCTTTTTTTTCATGTCGCCGAGTGTTCCTCACTTCGTCGATTGGTAATATCGATAAAGGTAATCACCGCCCCTTCGATCACGTTTTCCAGGGTTCGGTACGGCTGGATACGCAGCAGATACCGCTTTCCGGCCATTGTCCGGACTTCGTCCTCTTTCGGGATCAGATTATCGAGGACCGTCTGAATATCCTCCATTAAACGGTCATACCCGACCAGGTTGAAGACAATGTGATTTACCGGCCGTCCCACATCGGACGGGATCAGGTTGATGATCCCGGTTACCGCGGGGGTGAACCGTCGAATGCACATCCGGTTGTCGACGAATATCGTGCCGATGCCGGTGCCGGCAAGAAGATTGTTCATATCGTTGTTGGTGCGGGTCAGGTCCGTCACTTTGGTCTGCAATTCGACATTGACGGTGGCCAGCTCCTCGTTGACCGATTGCAGTTCCTCCTTGGAGGTCTCGAGTTCCTCGTTGGAGGACTGCAGCTCTTCGTTGATGGACTGCATCTCCTCATTGGAGGAGTTGAGCTCTTCGATGGTGGTTTGGAGGTACTCCTCCTTGACGCGCAGTTCCTGTTTGAGCGCGGCAATACGCGGGTGACTGTATGAGGCGGCGGCGACGCCCTCTTTGGCGGGATCGGTGGTGGGTACCATTGTCGGGGGTGTTTCCACATTAACCTCGGACGCATCTTCGATAATGACCAGCAACAGCGCTGAAGCGGCGATTCCCCCCGCGCCGGTCGTCACCGGCCGGACCGTTACGTTGACCGTCGTGAATTCGCCGTTGGTTTTGACCCGGATGCCGCGACGAAACACCGGCTTTTTCTGCGTTCCCGCCTTGCGCAATGCAGACGTCAAACTCTGCCGCAAACCTTCGCGGGCCATTTTGAGGATATTCATGCCTGGCTCGCCGGGGGAGGGTTCGAGATACATCCCGGTGCGGCCGTAAAGGTAGAGGACATCGCCCTGATCATTGACAAGAGCGCCGACCGGCGCGAAATGCTGCAGAAAGGTTTTTTCCGCGACCTCGCGCAGACCGGCCTTTTTCCCGTCGGCGGGGTGCCGGGAGGACGGGAGGCGGGTTGTTTCGTGCGGCTGGGGACAACGAGAGGCTGTCGCGAGATTATGGTATACTCCGAAGGCGCTATCAATGCGTTTGTATATTTTTGCCTTTCGATCGAGCGCCGTGAAGAGATCGACGAAGCCGCCCGCGGTTTCGGAGGTACCCAGAAAAAGCGTTCCGCCGGGATTCAGCGCATAATGGAAAAGAGGAATGAGCTTTTTCTGCAGCTCGCCGCCGAGATAGATAAGAAGATTCCTGCAGCTTATCACATCGAGCCGCGAAAAGGGCGGGTCCCTGATCACATCCTGTTCGGAGAAGACGAGCATATCGCGGATCCGTTTCTTGATGCGAAAGACGCCGCCGTTTTCGTCACGGTCGAAGAACTGCGCCAGCCGTTGCGCCGAGACATCCGAGGCTATGCCGGAAGGGTAGACGCCGGCGCGCGCGGTTTCGATCGCGCGGCTGTCGATATCGGTCGCGAATACCTGTATCCCGAAGGTTTGTTTGAGCGTTTCCATGCACTCCTGAAGCAGGATGGCAATGCTGTACGCTTCTTCGCCGGTGGAACATCCCGGCACCCAGATACGCAGCAGTGCGTCCGCCCGTCTGTTCTTGAAGAGATCGGGGATGACATGTTCGGCAAGCGTCGCGAACGCTTCCGAATCGCGAAAGAAACCGGTAACGCCGATCAGAAGATCGTGAAAGAGCGCTTCCAACTCGTCGGGGTTTTGCTGCAGGTAACGCAGGTAGCCGTCAAGCCGGTCGATTTGGTGAAGAACCATGCGGCGTTCGATACGGCGATTGACCGTTTTTTCCTTGTAAAGTGAAAAATCATGGCCGGTCCGGGAGCGAAGCAGGATGAAAATCTTTTTAAGCGCGTCTTCGGTCTTTGGGGTGGTAACGGACGCCCCGGACGCCAATTTACCGAAAGCACGGGTAACATACGCGATGAGTTGCGCGGGCATCTCGGCCGGCGGCAGCACGTAATCGACCATACCCGTGGCTACTGCACTGCGCGGCATGCCGTCGTAGGCCGTGGATTCTGGATTCTGCGCCATCACTATGCCGCCTTCGGCCTTGACGGCGCGCACGCCCTGGGTCCCATCGCTGCCGGTGCCGGAAAGTATGATGCAGATCGCCTGTTCGTGCCGGTCCTGCGCAAGGGTGCGGAAAAAAAAGTCGATCGGCAGACGCTGCCCGTGCGGAAGGCGTTGTTCGAGCAGTTGCAATCTGCCGTTCATGAGTGCCAGGTCCCGGTTGGGAGGAATGATGTAGGCACAGTTCGGTTTTACCTTTATGCCGTCTTCGATCTCAAAGACCTGCATACGGGTGTAACGCTGCACCAGCTCGGAGAGCAGGCTTTTATGGTCGGGGGCAAGGTGCTGCACCAGGACGAATGCCATGCCGGGGTCGATTTCCGCGGGCATACCGGAAAAGAAAGCCTCGAATGCGGCCAGGCCGCCCGCCGAAGCTCCGATGCCGACAACGGGAAATCGTGCGGGAGGGGAGTCGTTTGCGCGGGAAGGGACCGGGCCGGGTTGCAGGATTAATCCTTCCGCTTTGTCCGGCGGCGGTCTTTTTCGCGGGGGGAGGCGTTTCCCCTCCTTCGATTTACTTTTGACAGCCATCTTTCACATCCTTATCAGGAGTTGCCGGCACAAATTTGAAACTATTCAACGACTGCGTATTCACGGCCCTTACAACTGGCGGCTGATTGACTGGTCGGTAATCGATAGGTAACCCGAAAACACAGGAACCGTCGCTGAAAAATGCGTCGCAGCGTTGTCGTAAGAACGTGACGATTGTTATTATATATAATATATAATTCAACCGCAACAGGATGCTCTATTCTCGCAAATGAGAATCGTCATTCTTGTTTCCGATTATTTTAATCTTCACTACAGCATGAAGCGTATCGTGTCAGGTCCTGATAACCGGCATTGCCCCTGGCATCAGCTTTGCTGCTCTTTTAAAGCGTTGGATACTATTAACGTTTATGAAGTGGCCTGTGGTGATGGCAACCACAGGCTTATCCTATGAAAGGATAATACTATGGCAACGGTCTGGCAACTCGCGAAATCGATCGAGGTAGAAGGTAAAAAGATGTATGAAGAATTGGCCCGGGATGCTCCCAAAAGAGAGATTGCCGGTGTATTCTCCGCACTGGCCGGGGAAGAACAACGTCACTACGAACTGTTCGACAAACTGGAGAAGCGCAAACCGATCGAGGCGGGTGATCATGGATCCGTAAGCGTGGATATACCGAAAATGGTTGATGCGATCCGCATAGTATTATTGATTGACGAACCGGCTTTGACGGCGATGAATGATGCCGAAACCACCTATAAAAAAGCCCTCGTATTGGAGAACAGCAGCATCATTCTGTTTAATAAAATCATGAAGGAATTAACGGATGAGCATCAGATAAGAATCGTCAAGGTAATCATCGATGAAGAAAAATGTCATATTGAAGTCATCAGGAGATTGATCGATTTCGTGCATCGTCCCAAAGAGTGGCTCGAAAACGCCGAGGTTTATCACTACGACGAATATTGATCGTTCCGCGCCATGAATGGGGAGATGCCGCGCCGCGGGAATGATGAGTACCGTTGCGTTGATGGACAAAACCTGCATCAAGGTGAGGGATTGACCATGACGAAACCTCCGGGTTTTAGTCGACTCCGGAGAATTGCACGCGGATATTTCGATCGATCAGATTGAGTCAACAACCCTTTTCAGCCCGATGCTCACCTCTGAAGCGATGCCCGTCCGGGGTCCTCGCGGATTGCCTACCGCGCCATCATGGATGCCGTCGGATCGATAGCCGCTATTTCGTATCCAGAATTACCGGCAACCCGTCTTTGCCCGCACCGACGATAATCACCTTGGTGTTTGATGAACTTGCCAGTTTCTCCGTGGCTTCAATTCCCTTCCAGCGGAGCAGTTGTTCGCTGATGCCGGCGGCTACGATGGCCTGAAAATCGGCGATGCCTTTTGCTTCAATCCGCTTCCGGTCGGCTTCCTGTTTTTCTTTCGTCAGAATAAATTCCATTCGCTGGCTTTCCTGATCGGCTTTCTGTTTCTGCTCGATAGCCTCGGTAAGCTGGACCGGCAGCGCGACATTGCGCAGCGGCGTCGTTTCGATAATTACTCCGCGTGGAGCGACTATCTTCGCGAGCTCTTCCCGGATTGCCATACCGAGCTGGTCCCGTTCGGTTGAATAGAGCGCACTGGCCTGGAAACTTGCGGTAACGGCGCGGCTGATGGAGCGGAATTGCGGGATAAGAATAATGGTTTCGTAGTCGCCCCCGGCAACCGTTTTGTAGACACGCGCCGCGGAGTCGGGATTGAGCCGGTACAGGGCGCTTATTTCCAATCCGATACTCAGACCTTCGCGGGAAAGAACCTCCATTGTTTCTTTATGTTCTTTGGTTTGTATAGAGAATTTTACGACACGCGCCAGCGGATTTATCAGGTGAATTCCGGCCGGTCGAGCCCTTGCCGACACAATACCGAAAAAATCGACGACGCCGACGTGCCCCGCTGGAACCTGCGTGAAGCACTGAATCAGCGCCAAAAGGCCGAATACCGCCATGGCAAGAAGACTCATGTAACCCGCGCGCCGGGATGACAGGTTGTCCCGGTTTACTTTACCGGAAGAAGTTCGCCAGACAATAAAGGCGATTATTACGATAAGTACGGCTAATACGAAGGTCATGGAGGGCTCCTTGTTGAAGAATTGGTTACGAATTGTATAAAAACGCCGTCAGTTCTTCTTCGAGACAACGGCCATCGCTTTCTGGAATACCTGCTTCAGATCCTTGATCTCCTTGACGGCTCCGGATTGCACCTTCGATGCCAGATCTCTTAACTCGCTTCGTACGTTATCCAGTTCGGCCCTTGCGACAACTCCGGAATAGGCGGCTTCCAGTTCCATGAAAGAAGCGGCGAGATTTATTTCCAAAGCGGCTTTCGCCCGGTCCTTTTCCTGCAGTTTCAATTTCGCCCGGTCAAAATGGTATTTGTAAGCTTCTTCAAAATCGGTTGTCCATCCGACGTTGACCGGTACCATCGCGAACCGGGAATCGATGACTTTCAGGGCGTTTGCCGTTGCGGTATCGAAATTCGCCGGGGGACTGTTTTGGGCGGTCAGAATGCTGTTCGACAGTTCTTCAATCTGTTTCGAGGCCAGAGAAAGACGGTTCATCTGAAATATCAGAAACGAATTTCCTCTTTTCAATTCTGAAGACGCTTTTTCTTTATCGCCTTTTTGCAGATACTCTTTGGCGAGAGAAAAATGATACTCCGGAGCGCCCATATAGACCGACCAGTCATGGTTGTTAACAGGTACCCACTGCCCGGATTTGACGCCGGAAGTCGCTGCCGGCTTCTTCGGCCCGCCGGAATAAGCGGAAAAGTTGATGAATGTCAGGCAAACGGCGATGATAAAAAAAAGTCTCTTAAAAATCATGATGGTGACTCCTTGTGAAGGTACGTGGCAGGTTGAATGAGAGTCCCCGAATCAATGATCCGGGTTTACTCACGTTATCTTTTAACGCAACGGAGGTGAGGCTTTCGAAGTCATCAAATCCGGAGAAACTGCCAGTATCAATTTAAACCTGATGTAACCTGATCGGGTATCAACAGGACCTTCCACTCTACCCGTCGATTCTGTGAGTGGCACGATTCATCACTACAGCCGTATTTGACCGGCCGTTCCTTTCCGTACGAAACCATTTCGATACGGGACTCCGC
>JAFGIW010000182.1 GCA_016929415.1 Chitinispirillaceae bacterium
CAAACTTCGTACTCCACGACGGGGTGAGCTTCTTTGCGGTTTCGGCAGGCGTCATGGCCATGGCCGGGAGTACGGGAGGTATGCGCAACGTTATTGTTTCCGGAGATTTGTTGTAGATACTGTAACCGCCACGGGGCAGATACTCGACGATTTTGGCAGGGTCATTCAGCTCTGATAGAACGGAAATATAAAGCGGCCTGGTGATAAAAGTATTTGAGTCCTTTTCCCATCTCTCCCATCGATAAAACAGTACTGATGTGCTGTCCACACTGCTTGCCGACAGTATCTCCTGTATCCTCACCCCGAAGCGGTACGGCATGCCGAAGTCGGTCCACTGCTCCGGGGGAAGATCGATGGCAAAGGTATCCTTGAGCGAGAGCGTTTGCGCCGAATCCAGATGTACCTGAACCTCATGACGGGTCTTCAGCCAGACCATTCGTCCCGGCTCAAGGGTAAAGAGTGAGCATAGTGCCGGACAATCGGGATCGTACTCGACCCATTTATCGTCTTCTTCGGCGTTATCGGCACAGTCGAACCAGCGGTAGAGGCGCATATACCGGCGATCGTATTCGGTCGGATCATGATGTTGTGACAGTTGTGCAATAATCTGAGAGGCATCCTTGTTGTTAAGCAGCGCGGTCGGGTAGATCGGTGTCCAGATTTCCCGTTTGGTTTTCAACTTGTCCGATTCGTAACGGAATACCGAGCGGGATAAATTGATCGTGTCAACATGGGCGCCGTCGCTGATCACCAGGAGCGAGCGGAGTCCCGACGCGGAACTGATCACATGCATCGTATCCGGAATGACCAGTGAAAATTCACTGCTTGGGGAATGAAGCTCACCCCATATATACTGATAAGGTATATCGTCGCCCCTGTTGTAACAGTATTTCCACCGGACATTAAGGATATTGTCGTCAATGCGAAGGCTGTCGGTAAGCGTGGCAGTACTGTGAACCACCGACGCAGTATCGCTGAAAATCGTGACTTTCGGCGGTATCGTATCGATCATTGCGATAAACGGCCGGCGCAGGTCGGCGGTTTTTATCGAGACGATATCATGGAGGGAATCGACGAAAGTTTCATAGTTCACGAAATAGCTGCCGGCACTGTCGCTGTAAATACGCACATCGTTAAGTGATTTATCATCGGGCAATGAGTCGATGCGGATGCCGACATGAAAGGGAAGGACCGAGACACCTTTTTTGAACAGAAAAGGCGTCCCGACGACAATCATTCCCTGAGGCGGGGAATCAAATGTTATGATCTCGAGGGTATCGGTGATGAGCACCCTGGTGGTATAGGTGCTGTCTTTCCGGAGCACGACCGCCCCGTTGAATACGATGACGGTGTCGTCAGTCACGGTGGAATCGAAAAAGGTGACGACCTGCCAGACCAGATCGGTATCGGTTTCGAGTGTTCTGCAACTGGTGCGTGATTTACTGGTGATGCTCGACCAGTGCGTCCCTTTTGCCACCTGTATACCGAAATAGTAGGTGGTTGCGGGCGTAAGACCGGCAATCAGGGTTGAGGTGTCGGTAGGGGAGACAGTTATTGAATATAAATCGCTGCGCGGTATGAAAAGTCCCGTATCGATTATCGATGTTCCGTACCGGATACGCATATTATCGAATGATCCATCGGTAATTCTGTTCCATGAAAGACGGATGGTTGTTGAGCTGATTGCGGCCGCAGTGAGGGTAAGCGGGTTTTGCGGGGTTTCGCGCAGAAATACCATGCACCCGTTAATGTCTGAAAAATTAGAGACGGTACCGTCATGCCAGAAGAGGCCGCTCATTAGTCCATAAAGTGAATCGGTAGTCGGGAGTGTAAGGGTATCGAGAATCAGAGTTCCAGTGAATGACGATCGCCGGTACCGGATGATCAATGAGCCGTCGCTGCTGTTGACGGGCAGCGCCTTCGGCTTGATCCAGATCCCCAATGAATCACATTCCGGAGTGGGTGGAAGCGTGTCGATGCCGTCGATGCCGATAAGCGTGACCTCGACATCGGTGTCTGAAAGAAAGCGGGCGGTCATCCTGATCGGGTTGGATCCTTCGGCATAGGTATAGACCGAATCGCGTTTTACCAGCGAATCGGTTCCTCCGGGACCGGTGACGATCAGCGTGACGGTGTACAGGTCCGCTTTGGCATACACATGCGTCGGATTGGTCGCCTCGCCGGTGCTGTCATCGCCGAATCGCCAGAACCGGGAAGTGATAACGCCGGAAGAGGCGTCGGTGAAAGCGACCGACAGCGGGATCTGTCCGCTCTTGGGTGTAAATGAGAAAGCCGCCGTCGGCTTTGGGTATCTGACGGTCAGATGAACCGTGTCGGAGCTGAGGCTCCCGCCGGGGTTGCTGACCATGCAGTAATAATAACCGCTGTCCGAAAAAGCAACCGTTAGTATCACGTACGATGCGGTATCGCTGAGTATGTTGTCCGAACCCACTTTTCTCCATGCGTAAGAAGGCGGAGCGTTGCCGGTAGCCGCGACGGTGAACCAGACGCTGTCGCCCAACAGTGCGATCAGGTCAACCGGTTGCGTGTTGATGGAGGGTGGAATGTGGTTTACCGCCAAGCGGGCGGTATCGGTGCTCTTGGTCGCCGCGGGATTCGTGACAAGGCAGTAATAACCGCCGCTGTCGCTGAAGACAACTGTATCTATTGTTAATGAATCAGTCGTGCTCAATACCGTCGTGATTCCCGCTTTTCTCCAGGAATAAGTTGCCTGGGTCGTGTCCTTTAACGATAACGATAAGACCGCGTTCTCGCCGACCGTCACACTGGTATGCTGCGGTTGGATGATAACACGCGGCGTATCGATAACGGTGAGAAACGCCCATCGTGAGGAATCAACTCCGAATGAGTCCCGGACAACACAGCGGAAACGTGCGTTGGTGTCGGCCGGGGTGACTGAGGCAAGCGACAAGGTCGCCGCAGCGCCGACGGAATCATCGGGGAAGCGCAACCATTTATAGACAAGCGTTCCCTCTCCGGCGGCGGTAACGGAAAATGAAACACTTTTACCCGGCACCGTAACGATGTCCTTGGGTTCCTCCTGAATGAGCCCCGTCGTAACAACGACCTCCACATATCCGCTTCCGTAAACAAGCTTTAAATCCATTCCCGCGGGACATGTCCCGATGTCGAGCGTGTTGTCGGTCAAAGCACCGGTAAAGGTAATGAGCCGGTAGGCGCCCACGGCAAATCCTTCGGCAGCCGAAAAATTGATCGTGCCGTCGAGCGTCAGCGCTCCGGCAACCGCAATGGTGTCGCTTTTCGTGCCGAGGTCGAAATTCAGGACCGATGCCGCGTTGAGGGCAAGAGGGCCGGTCGAAAGCTTCCCAGGTACGGATGCCCCTGGAGTAACCGTACCGCTATCAATGGTGACCGGACCGTTACAGATGCCCGTTCCGCCAAGGGTGGCGTCGGGAGAAACCGTGACGGCACTTCCGGAGGCAATTGAGCCATTGACAATGAGCATACCGGTAACTATGGTGGTAGCCCCGGTATAGGTAGCGTTACCAGTCAGCGTCAGAGTGCCCCTTCCATATTTCGATAAACCGGCTGAACCGTTTATGACCGATTCGATAATGGTGGTTCTATTGACTACTACGGAGATTCCGTTTTTGGTCCCCAGATTGATCGTTCCACCGAGGAGCGTGTAAGTGCCCTTTAAAAAGGTCAGACTGTCAAAGGATTGTGTCCCGCTGACATTTATAGTGAAAGAACCGTCCGTCCCGGCAAAGGTTGCGCTGTTGCCGACTCCCGGCCAAGAAGAGAGTGACGTTCCGCCTCCTTCGGTAAGCGTCCAAAAATTGTCGGTTCCCCAGGTGCCGTTGCCCGTCTGTATCCCGGAGGCGGTCGAATTGTCCCAGGTGTAGTCGCCGGGGTATCTGATAAGACTCTGGTCCGTCTTCTGGTTCTCATAACAGAGCCTGATCCAGTAAGCGTTGCGTGCGATATTGGATACGGTAACCTGGTCAATGATGCCATTGAAAAACTGCCGGTAGTTGTTGCCGTTATCATCCGACATGCCTATTTTAAAAGTCGCGTTTGGCGAGCCGTAAATCGCTGTTCGCGCGGTACTGCTGTCTCGCACCTTTCCATCAACATAAATGCGCATCTTACCGCCGTCCATCGATCCGGTGAGATGATACCATGTTCCAATGGTCGGTACGACACCTGCCTGCAACAGGGTTGTATTTGAACCGGTACCGTCCTGAGAAATTCCCAGAAAAAAACCAGAACTCTTACGTTCACCGAGTATATACTCCTGATAGCTACCGTCAACGAATTCCAATTTGCCGGCGATACCCTCGACATCGCCTGCTATCGGGTCTCCGGCAGGTTTTACCCATGCCATTATGGTGACTTTGTCGTTCGCCGACATGTCGAATTTGCTGCTGTTGCCAGCGTCGAAATAGTCGCCGTTGCCGTCGAAGCGCTGGCCGAAACCGATCTCGCCGGCTTGCCGGTTGGGAACACTGCCGGTTGCCGAACCGTTAAGGGAGTTTGCCGTGTAGTCGATCGCGGCGCCGCTTGCCTCATTTAAAAAATATGCGGCCGTAAATCCGTTCGCCGTATCGAACACCGCCCGACCGCTCGAGCTGTCGATTGCTCCGGTCTTTCCCCAATACATTTTGAACGCCTGTGTGGAGTTGTTCCCGTAAACCGTATCGATTTTTATCCATATATCAGCCGTATCATTATTCCCCGTGTTATCAATCCATCGTTCGATCTGGTAAGGGATATGTGTGCCGTCCGTCTTGGAAAACCGCACGTCGGCGCCGCCGGGAAGCGTCTGTGAGAAATAGCTGAAGTTGCCGGGGTTGAGCCGTAACAGAACCGGGAAATTCGTAACGTCGCCTGAAACATCCGCGCCGGTTGAGGTGGTAATGAGGGTTATTGTCTGCTGATAGTTCCAGGTGCTGTAGTTGTCGGGTACAATAACCGCGGTCATGGTAAGCACGACATCGTTGCCGGAACCGCCGGTATAACTTATGGTGAACCGGTAACCGGTGCCGTTATAATTAAGGTCAAGCATGGCTCCTTCCGGCAGTCCCCTGAAGGTTCCGCTTACCGGATTCGGGCCGGCGTTGTCGATGATGGTGAATTTGTTCCCTACGCCCGGCGCGAATCCGAGGGTGAGCGACAGGGCCGCATTTCCCAGTGTTAGTTTCCCGGCGCTCATCAGGATCTGGTCGTAACCCGATCCCGCGGTCGTACCGTTGAGCGCCGCGCTGAAGCTTCCGTTGGCGGTGAAGGTAAGGCTTTTGCCGATGGTCAATGTGCCGATGCCGGTCGTTCCCGGAGAAATGGTGCCGTTTGCGGCAACAGTGCCGTCTACCGTACCGGTGCCGCCGAGGGTGGCGTTGTTTGACAACGCCACCGCACTGCCCGAGGCAATCGATCCGTTGATAAACAATGTTCCGCCGGAAACCGTTGTCGCTCCTGTATAGGTATTCGTTCCCGAAGAAGTCAGAGTTCCACCTCCCGAAAAGGTCATTCCGTTCGATCCGGTAATCGGTGTACTAATAACGGCGCTCTTACCCGATGCCACATAGATACCCTTGTTCGAATTGAAATTGAGAGCTGTCCCGCCGGTTAAGGTATACCCGCTGTTGTTGAAGGTGATGCTGTCCACGTTCTGGGTATCGTTGATGGTGATAGTATACTTGCCGTCTGTTCCGGCAAAGGTGGCGGTATTATTTACTCCCGGCCAGGCGTTTAGTGTCGTACCATTGCCGCTGGAAACCGTCCAGTAATTGTGGGTACCCCAGGTACCGTTCCCGGCCTGAATACCAGAGGTGATCGAGATGTCCCAGGTGTAATCGAGATTCTGCACCTCCCAACATCCTGCATCGGGATTGCCGCTCCGGCTATACCCGCTGATATCGATCAACGGCGCTCCGGTTGAACTGCCGAGGTTTTGCGCCGGTGAAACCGACAGAATCATCCAGTCCGATGGATTGTCGCGGGTTACGGAAACATACCGAGGATAGGAATTGGAGACGCATCCGGTTCCGTAGCCGGTGGTCGCTTCCGATGTCAGGGAATAGGTTGTCTTGCCTTTTAAGACATCACCCGAAGGGAACGTCGTCGTATTGCCGCTGAAAATGCAGTTTTTAATCGACACGTTGGCGGCCCGGTCGATGTAGAGATCGGAACTGAACAGTTCGGTATTATTGTCGAAGGTACAGTTGATTATCGAGATAGTAGGCGAACCGCTCCAGTAGTCAAAGGTGAATATTTTTGCGTTCCCTTCGAAAAGACAGTTCTCGAAAATCGTTGTATTGTCGGCCCCCCCCTCCATCTTGAGGAAATGGTCACTGCTCTGATCCTTGATAATACATTTTTTGAAACTGATCGTCTTGCCTTCCGATTGAGAGTTGCTCCAGGCATAATAAGGGTCGGTGCCGGTCGTGCTCTGGCCGTTCGGGATGATGAAATTTTCAAAGTAAATATTTGTATTCTTGATAAAATCCCAGCAGCGATCGCCGGTTTTGTTAATAATAGGGAAAAGGTTTGGATTGGCCTGCTCGGACCGCAGTACAAGTGTTCCTACATTGGTCCGGGTCATTGTGGTGGACCAACTATATGAATCCTGATCATCGCCGATGAACAGGATAGTATCCGGATCAATGCTGTTTGCCTGGATCGCGGCCAGTACCGCATCGAGCGTTGTATACCCTGCTTCTCCGTCGGCATCGATCGTCACTTTCGATGCCTGTAGTGATACACTGTGGAATAATACTATAGCTACTAATGCCGGTAAAAAAATGTCACGTCGTCGGGTGCGTAATATGGAATTCATTAATCAATTTCCGCTGAATGCATCTGGAAACGATACAAATGAGAAATCATAGGCCCGCCCTCCTTAATCAAGAATACCCGTAGCAGTTTCGGAAATTCCGTTAAAAGCCAAATGGTTCTGAAATAAAATATTCCTATTTTATTATATCAATATACCTTTTTTGCAGCAAATGAAAACTCCCCGAGATCAAAAATACCGATGCCTCTGAATGTTGGAATGAATTGCAGACTGGAACCCGGTTAAAGGCTCCTCTATACGTTTGGGTGTGTAATTTATTGATTCTTACTGATTCCTGACTCCCTCCTTTCCCCCTCACCTCATCCACGTCACCCGGCGGTCGAACCGTTTTGTGACCTTGCCGCGGGAATCGATCACCGTGAGTTGTACGATATA
>JAFGIW010000183.1 GCA_016929415.1 Chitinispirillaceae bacterium
CAGAAGGTTGGTTCTTTGTAATAAAGAAAAAGCCCCGGTATATCACCAGAGCTTTAATTAATATACGGCCAGGGGGAATTGAACCTCCAACCTTCTGATCCGTAGTCAGAAGGAAAAGCCCGGTTTCATTGATCGAAAATCACCTGAGTACCACCACTGAGTACCACAACAGAGTACCGCACACCATCGGGCTTGAAAAACAATCAGGCACGTAGTATAATTTAAATACCTAAACCAATGGCGGCGTTTCCCGATCGTTTCGGAATTTTTTTATTTTGGGAAACAATGTTGACCAGTCTCCCGGATACCGTGAGGTCCGGGGCGCTCCATTGGGCGTAGGTGGACTGGTCTTTTTTTTACCTAAACCAATGGAGGTCATCATGACCGAACCCACCAGACCGCCACAGGGCGGCACAGACCACGGTAGGGCACCGTTACAGCCCATTCCCGATACAGCCTGCACCTGCCCCCAATGTCGCTTGACGCGGATTCTTGCGGAGATGGTCGGCATTGCACAGGACGCCCCGCCGGAGATCGCCGACCGGCTCGGGGAAATATGCGTTGAGCTGTCGAGTCTCATCCTCGGGTGACCTGGGGCCGGGCTTGGGTGATCAGGCCCGGCATACTTTAAACCTTGCACATTATCCCCGAAAGTGGTATATTAATGTTATGGCAAAATATCAGGTTGTTGTCCGAAAGGCGGCACTCAAGCGGATACACAAGGCACCTGAACGGGTGCAGATACATTTTGCTTCTTTGCTCGACGATCTTCGGAACAAAGGCCCGTATCGTTCAAACTGGCCGAATTATTCACCCTTGGGCGATGATCGGTATCATTGCCATATCGGGCATAGTTGGTCAGCATGCTGGACGTACAGCAAGGAAATTTTAACCATAGAGGTGGCTTATGCAGGCAGTCGTGAAAGCGCCCCATATTGACGTTACCATCACGGGGCAGGGAATTGAAAATGTCATTGACGGGTTGAAAAAGATGATCGCCGGGGTCCGTATAAAGTACGTCAAGGATGATAGTGACCCGTGGATTGATGACCCCATTACCATGGCCGATGAGCAGGACACGGTTGATCCTTTTTCGACGGCGTGGTATCGCAACGTTGCCAAAAACACCACGGCGGGCGACCGGCTCAATACCGAACGGTTCAAGGCATCCATGACCCAGAACAGGCTTTCGGAACTCATGGGAATCCCGCAGCACCACATTTCGGAAATGGAAAACGGCAAGCGGTATATCGGGCGGAATACAGCCCGGAAACTGGCGAAAGTGTTCAAAACAGATTACCGGTATTTTCTTTAAAAGGGGATAGGGTAGCTCCCGAAAGCCGGATTTTCGCAACCGGCTTCCCCTTCTCTTGACAACAGCGAACAGGCTTCAAGCAAAAGGATGCCGAACGATGAAAACTACATATCACCCCGGTTTAGTTTCAATTGGAAATAAGATTGAAAGCGCAAGTCAGATTAAGGATAAACAGCTAAAAATAAGAAGGCTTGACGCGCTTTACGAAGATTTGAAACGCTTTAAAAGTGTGCCTGGTTACGGGATTCTTCAGGCTCGTATTGTTGAAGAATATGAAAAGACGGGAGGGATTTGGCCGGGGTTTCGAGATAGTGTGCGGACAATCCGCCGGGCGATTGAACAGGCCGAACGGACAATGAATAGACAAGCGTTATTGTACTGGAAAATGCAATTGCCGAAGCTGGCTCTAGAGTTCCCCAAAACAAGGAAAACCGTTACCAACCTCGAAAAAATCGTTGATACATCACTTGAAATGTTGCCCCCCGCAGTAAAGCCTTCGGCGGACGTGATTGCAGCGGTGTTGAAAGGGGACACCATGACCCGCGACGACGTGATTACGCTACAAAAATATACCCAAGGTTGCGGAACACGAAACCAAAATGATGAAGCGAAAAAACTGCTTGACTTAAACCCCAAACTATCCCCGCGCGCACTTTGCTTAATCATGAACATAACCGACCCATCAGGAGTGCGCCGTCTAAACGCATGGAAAAACCGAAAACGATGATACGTTCGTGATACGTTTCTGATATTTCCAAACCTCAAAAAATTGCGTATGTTTGAAGGTGAAGATAAAAAATCACCTTTTTTTTGAGGTTGCCATGAAACGAAACTTACCTCCGCGCCAAGAACTAAAAAACCTGCTGGCCGCTGCTGAAATCGACGTTTTAGACCTTTCCGCAGGAACCGGTATATTGCCGTTTGAGCTTACAAATTTCATCGACGGTACCCGTTGCCTAACAATAAAACAGTTGACAATCGCAAGAGAATATTTAATTAAGACAATCTCAAAAAAACTCGTCGGGGATGAAAAATTATGAGCGTCCTTCTGAATAAACGTCAGTGGGAAATCACTGGTTTTATTGACCAAAAAGGCCGTCGGTACCGCTGGACGGTACCACTTTATGAGTTTTTCTGGCTTTTGTGGTTCGATTTTCGGCGCTGGTGGTGGTGGATCAAGACGGGGTTGCCATGGTGACTTTTTCGTTCTCATTCTACGATGATCCGATATGGCGTCGGTTGTCAGTGCACGAAAAATTGGTTCATCGTTATCTTTCTGACCGTGGATATTCAGGCGAGTGTTCCGTATCTGTCAATCGTATATGTGATGATCTTGGTATGAATCGAAAGACCGTTATTTCCGCAACGAGCGTGCTGCACCAATATGGTTTCATCGCAAAAAACAGTGCGAACCGGCGAAAAACAGTTTATCGATTAGTACCGCCGCACGGGACTAATAACAGCCAACCAGTACCGCCGCACGGGACTAATCAATCAGTACCGCCGGAGGGGATTAGTACCGTTTCACGACCTCAATCAGTACCGTCGGAGGAGCGGATCAGTACCGCCGGACGGGTTACTCAAGTAAATATAAGTAAAAATAAAGAAAACATTCTTTCTTCTGAGGGCTGGATATGAACCTAAAGACAGCATCGCAATCAGAAATTGTCGCCGCACTTCAGCAAGTCTGCGGTGAAGTGAAGATCTCCGGCGACGAAGTTACCGGGAAAACATGCCCGTATTGCCGGAAGGCCGATTTCAAGTTTTCCGGCAATATAGCGAAGCAGGTTTTTCGATGCCGCCATGAACACTCTTGTGGCGCAAGGGGAACGATCTTCAAGCTCTTTAGTGACTTCGGGGTACTATCACCTGTCTCTAAGGCAAAGAGTGAATCCTATGCACTCCCGAAGCAGGATAAAACGATTTCCGCAACGGACGAATTCTACCAGTGGTATACCAGGGAACGCGGTATCGATGCAGATGTCCTGAAAAAATATAATGTGTCGTTCAAGCAGGCCGGGAAAAAGAAATACATTGTCTATCCGTACATCGAATCCGGAATTGAGAAAAATCGCAAGTATCGTAATTGCCAAAACAAGAAAGATATGTTCACTGAAAAAGGAGCAGAACAAGTCTATTACGGCGCTCAATTTTTGGACTTCAAAGAAAAGCGGTTGATCATTGTATCGGGTGAAGATGATGTTCATGCACTCATGCAGATCGGATGCAGCAATGTTGTATCCGTCCCCTTCGGAGATCAAACATATTCCCCGGCAATGGACCGGATCAATCAGCGGTTTGAAGAGATTATTCTTCTGTTCGACGGCGACGACAGCGGTCAAAAGGGCGCGTACAATTTTGCATCGAAAGCCGGATTTCACAAGTGCCGCAATGTGGTATTGCCTTACAAGGATGCCCGCGACTGCATGTTAAACGGTATCGATATTTTCCAGGTTCAAATTGAGATCAACAAGGCGCGGCCATTCAAGTGCCGAGAGATTGTGAAAACGCAGGACATGGCTGCGGGTGTTATCGAATCGATTTTTTCCCCAAGGCACTCAGGTGTAATGTTGCCATGCCACGAACTCAACAGAACCCTGGGCGGCATTCGGCCCGGAGAGCTGACGGTCGTAATCGCTCACACCGGCAGCGGTAAAACCACGTTCGCCTTGAATGTTGCGTGGTGGTGTCTACAAGCGGGAATGAAGGCGTTGGTACTGTCGTTTGAAGGTTCGATTTATACGCAAGTAAACAAACTCATTGAAGTGTCAACAGGCGAATCCATCCGCGAATACAGCCCGATTGAAAACCGATGGAAAATCACGAAAGACCGGGAATGGATCACCCAACAAATAAACGCACTGAATGAACAGCCCTTGTATTTTCTCAACCGGGAAGCAATAAACAAAAACGGATATTACGACATTGACAAGTTGAGTTTAACCATTGAATATGCGGCCAAATTTCATGATGTAAATTTCGTCGTCATCGATCACCTTCATTATTTCCTGAATCTAACAGCCGAACGGAACCCGGTCCATAAGATCGATGAAACCATGCGGAAGCTGTCACAGATCACGCAGCGGTTGAACGTTCATACGATGCTTGTCGTTCATCCTTCAAAAATTATGGATGATAAATCTGGCAAGCTGATTCCTGTCGGCTTGAATAGCGCTAAGGGCGCGTCGAGCATCCAACAAGAAGCCTTTAATTTCATTACCGTTCAAAAAAAAGAGGATAAAGATGGCAATTATTACTCAAAAGTGAACATCCTGAAGAATCGTGCAATCGGTAGAACGGGCGAAATATTGTTCAGTGTATTGCAGAACCTGAATACCTATCGCACCGATTCGATGAAAGAAGTTAAACCGCATTGGAGTGCGGAACTATGAACAATATTTGTGAGATGGAGGAAAAAATGAAAGGAAAAACAATCAGGGACATTTTCATTAAATTAGAAGATGAGTCTTACAAAAGAGGATACAAAAGAGGACACGAAAACGGCTGCCAATATGACTATGAACACCTACTCACTTGCCAACATTGCGGGTATAACTACACTCACCACGAAGAGGTGGCCTGCTACGCACGCGAAGATTGTTCCGTCGGCGTTCGTACCCGTGTGCGCTCCAAGCTCGTCGTTCAGGATACCGATATTAGCGACAATCCTTCACCCCGGCGCAACGGGGTTTCAATTTCATACTCATGCGAAGGTTGCGGCAAAACTTCGAGGATTAACATTTATCAGCATAAAGGACAAACGTTTGTTTCAACGGAAAAAAGTGTATCGAAATACCGATAAAAACGAGACACTTTAGCGGTTAAACAGTGAGAAAGTGGGGCTGAAAGGTGGTACTGTGCATTGTAAGTCTTTGATTTATAAAAGGATTCCCACTGATGGACTGTCAGAAGGTTTAAGTGGAAAGGGGTTGTGATGTCAAAGAAAAGATTAAAAACAATGTGCGATATAAAAAGGCTGTTGTCTCGCACGGTCGTAGGGTACATGGAAGGGCGCTATAGTTCCGAACAAGTAGCGATACTCACGCGGGCCTGTTCGGCCTTGGCGATTATCGTGCGAGATGAGAGTTTTGAGCGTCGTATAGACGCGGTTGAGAAAGAGGTATTGACCCATGCCGACGCGGATTGATCGCCTGCGAGTTGAAAGCGAAATGGAAAAAAATTATTCACATAAAGAAAGGATGAGCATGTCAAAAAAAACGAAAGAACCGGATGCGGGGCTCCCCCGCATCCCGGAAAGTATCCCCGCCGCGGTTACGTTGCCGAACGGGAAGGAAATCTCTTTCCGTCAAGACGGTCGTTGGTCGCTGCACGCCGTCGTAAAACGGGAAGGCTTGAGCCGGATCACACTCCCCGCCGCCGGGGAGACGGTACAAGATTTCAAAACACGAATTGTCATTTTTCATTCACGCTTTGCAGCAGTTTAACAAAGGAGAAGTCATGATTTCAGAACAAGACATCGCAATTTACGCGGCGCAATCCGAGACCGCGACAAAAATGCTTGAAAAAAAGACGGAAATCGTCGAAACGAAAATTCGAGAGATCGACGAAGACGCGTCCTTGTTTGAGCCGAAGCGTATCGCAAAGCGCAAAGCGGTGCGCGACGAGGCGAACGCGGGGCTTGTCGCTGAAATGCGCGTCATAACCGAAGCGCACGATAATCTTGCACGTCAAAAGGATTATTGGGAAAGTGCGCCGTTTATGCTCTCTCGCTACGGACTTTCGGCGTCGGCGTCAGAGATCGCTACGATTGATGCGATGGACAACGCCACCCTGGAATTGACATTCAAGCACGCGAAAGAATCCGGCAACCGGGGGCAGATGTTCCACTGCTGGAAAAACGCGGGTGCCCGCCGACTCCCGGGGTTCAGTATCGCAGACGTTGATTTTCCCGAGGCGACGCGCGGGTTGGCGGCGCTGAAAGAGAGTAAAGCGCGCCGGGCTTACGCGGAAAGTTTATTTGGCCGCGCTTGGGGTCGGCGGGAGAATCCTGTTGACAAAATATCTTACGGGAGGAATTTAAAATCGTAGTCATTGGGCCCCGCCGCGCCGGAGAGAGAGGGGAGGCCCCGTACTTTTCGGCGGCCCGACGGCGGGGCTTTACTTTTGAAAAGAGGAACGCTATGGAAATTGAAAAAAGGATTGCCGCGCTTGAAGATCGTTTGGGGGCTGACTCCGACCCCGCGCCGGGTGTGCTTTTCATCACTGCTGAAGACTGTCGCCGGGTTGAAAAACCGGATGAGCCGCGCGTTTTCATGGGGGTGAGGCCGGGGGGCCGCCGGGAACCCGGTGCGGTTTTTTGTCGAGGGGAGAACGAAAGCGAAGCCGAATTTCGGCTGCGTGTCGAGAGAGAAGTGGTGCCGGGTGTGGTACCGAAGGGGGTTTTTAACCAATGAAATCAACAAAAGTCTACTGAATCTATATCAGAAGGTACTTATGGTAGTAAAAACGCTGACAAAACGGTTTCGAAGTTATGGTGTTTTTTACGAGCAGATCGAGCGCCTCGGAAACATCGCTATCTACAGCCTCAAACACCGCGAAAACACGCCTGTAATGGGGTATGACGTGGTAAAGATATGCTGGACCACCTTGGAACGATACAACCGGGCCCCTTGGAAGAACGCGAAAGCAATGCCGGGGAATCCTGACGATGTAGTTGAGACTTATCCAAACAGTTCTCTATGGGGTTCATGGGCATGGTCTTTCAACAGCTATCCGAAGGCAAAGACATGGTTCAACCAGGTATGCCAGAGCGAGGCAGCAAAGGTTTTGAAAAGTGTTCCGATAAAACAAAAAGGAAGAGAACGTAATGACTGAAAAAGAATTTTACAGCCCTAGCGAGTTGGCGACCAAGCTGAATATCGCCAGAAAAACGGTCACGAAACACACCCAAGCCCGGCGCATTCCCGGACAGGTAAAGATCGGCGGGCAATGGCGGTACCGGGTGACTGATGTTGAAAAGGCCCTTCTTCGGGGAAGTCTGCTTTTACCGGCAGGGTAAGAAAGCAGCACAGTGGGGTATCATGGAGTATATTATCGCCGTGCGGTGCTCATAGAAAGAACCTTTTTATGAGTGTCTCGAATAAGGGCCCGAACCGCTGGGGCATCCGGGTACGCTGCCGGGTCGAAGGTAAACTGGTTGAAAGAAAGACAACCATTACCGGCGATCGGCACGCGGCGAAAGCGGCTGAAGTCATGCTCCGGAAGGAATCGGGGCGGGTGCGATCTTTGAAAATTCGAACGTTTAACGAAGCACTTGACTTTTACGAACTGAACACTTTGGCGAAGATTGACCCGATTCAATGGCACCTGCGGAAGCTCAAAGCTGATCTTGGGGACGTTTTGTTGCGGGACCTTTCGGAACGATTTGGGGAGTACCTGAATCTACTGAAAAACGAGCGGTCGAAGCGTACCGGAGAAATACTCTCCCCGGTCACGCGAAACCGGCTACTGATCTATGGAAAAACAGCCCTGTCTTTGTGCCAGAAACGCGGCCTTATCGAAAAAAACCCTCTTCAAGGGTTCGATATGGTCCCGGAAGAGGCACGCGACCGGGTGCTCTCCCCGGATGAAGAGACACGGTTACTGGCTGCCTTGGAACGCAATAACTCGTACCTGCTGATACCGGTTAAATTCTCCCTGAAAAACCCGATTCGAAAAGGCGATCTGATTTCACTTACCAGAGAGAACCTTGACCGCTTCCGGCCATGGGTGCATTTCTATGCCAGCAAGACACGGACCAGAAAGAACCGGGAAACCGTTCTCCCCTTTCTGAATAATGAAATACTATCCTACTTCGACGAATTGCCGCCCGAATGCCTGTACCTGTTTCCTCGTGGTGTTCGGAATGGTGAATACGTCCCCCTGGGGGACTTCAAAAACCACTGGCACACGATGCTCCGGGAGGCCCGTATTGATGATTTTCGATGGCATGACCTGAAGCATTGCGCCATTACCTGGATGCTGGATACAGGATATACCGAAAGGGATCTTCGGAACCTTGGTATTCAGTACTCCCCGGCAATGATCAACCGCTACTATCATACCGACGCCTCGAAAGTCTTATCCAAGTGGAAAACCACCTTCCGTGACACCCCCGAAAAACAGCAAAAAACCGCTACTTGACAAACAAGGTACCACACAAGGTACCACTACTATGAAGTAATTAGGGGTATTTCGGGGTAAAATGCCTGATTCCGCTTCCTTGAAGTGTTTTTTACTTTTTGTTTTAAATCAATGAATTAAAAAGTACGGCCAGGGGGGATCGAACCTCCAACCTTCTGATCCGTAGTCAGATGCTCTATCCAATTGAGCTATGGCCGCGAAATTTCTATAACTAACTTAATTTATAAGCAGTTACAACGCTATTTGACTTTTATAATTTTAACGGCTATATTGTAACCGTGTCGAATTTGTGTCAAAATTGTGTTTTTTTATGTGTCAGAATGAAAAAGAACTGTGTCAAAATGGCCTCATTTTCACGCAGAAAAATATACTCTGACACGCTCATCCTGCAACCGATGAGAAGGAGAATTTAGAAAAATGGGGGGTAGAAAACCGGTCCCGATCTTCCTGCGAGATGCGATTTATTATGCACGAGTCAACGGGAACCGATGGTCAACAGAAACCGGGGACGAACAGGAGGCTTTGCGACGACGGCCGTTCATGATCGCACGAAACAAGCCCTGGGCTGAGTTGAAACAGAATCAGGGTGACCAGATTATCATCAGGATCGATACAGAAGGTCGTACCTACGCGGAACCGATTCAGCATTACACGGAGCCTGCGTCTGCCATTCAGGCATTTAAAAGGAACACCCCGACGGTTACGGATATACCCGGTTTTGCGATTACTACCGTGCATGGAGGAAACGGCTTCGTATTTACATGAGACAGACGCATGCCGGCGGCGAGAAAGCGTTTGTCGATTACTCCGGGAAAAAGCCGCGGATCTACGATCACTGGACGGCGCAGTACCAACCGGTGGAACTTTTTGTCATGGTGTGGGGTGCAAGCCATTACGTGTATGCCGAGGCAAAACCGTCCCACATTTAGCCCGTCAACACAGGTGCTGGTGCTCCACACCGTATACCGGGGAGATGGGCGGACCGTATCACCGTCAGAAATGGCCGCGCGGCTTGGTTATTCAGCCATGACCATGAGCAGGGCCTTTGATGAACTGGAAAGCATCGAAATCGGCGAACATTCGGTCAAGGGCAAGGAGCGGTATCTCTACTTTCAGGCATCGGGGAAAGACCTGTGGGAACAGACGCAACAGTTCATGCGAACACCCGTAAAAAGCATTCGACATCAGAGAGCGTATGTATATCCTTCTCAAGAGCAAACCTGTCCGCCAGAGCCTTTTCCGGCGAAGCGATGAGGAAACGATACTCATCGTCATCGGTGAACTATGCCTTGCCCAATTTAAAGATCAACTATATTTTACATTCAGCCAGTCTAATTGTAAAATAAGGTTACTATGTTTCTTCGACCATTCTGGATCAACCGTATCGAGTCTGCGTGGCAAAAAAGGCCCATAGTCTGGCTTTCTGGTGTACGTAGAGTAGGTAAAACTACTTTGGCCAATTTACTGCCCGATATAAGGTATTTCAACTGTGATCTTCCATCAGAAGTGCGCTCAATGGCTGATCCGGAACTGTTCCTCGACAAGTTTCCCAAAGGCACCCGCATCATATTGGATGAAATTCATCGTCTTGATGATCCAAGCCGATTACTTAAAATTGCCGCTGATGCCTACCCGCATTTACGTGTGCTTGCAACCGGTTCCTCGACCCTTGCTGCAACCAATAAATTTCGAGATTCACTTACCGGCCGCAAGCTATCGATTCACCTTGAAGATAATATTTAAACGTGCCGTCTGCATTATATGAAGTTCCAATGAACCATGTTATCCGGTTTATATGTGTATAGCGCTATTATTCTGTTTTAGGCATATCTTCCGTCTTGAATGTTGATTCAACGGTGACCGTACCCGGTTCTCCAACCCTAATCGTAATGGATTTTAAATGGCCCGGCGGCGGGGTGGTTCCCGGAAAGACATTATTGGAAGATCGCCCTTGATAATTTCGAACCGGGCAGTTGAGTCGTCTTCCATGATGATACGAAGTGTCACTGTTTCAGTAGAATCACCTTCTTCAATCTCCATCTCGAAGTCAAAGGTATCCGCATCAGGGAAACTGACCATAAAAGCGCGCGATGCGAGTTCGCTGGTGTACACGATTATGAACCTATTTATATAGTGGAGAGGCCTTCGGCCCCATCGTCGGGGTGGTTCGGAACGATCGGTGACGGAAGGATGCGGCCGTACCCGTCCGGTTGCCTCGGGTCCGGCGGACGCACCCAGTCCCGCGCCAGCATTGAAACTGTATTAGGCGCCAGTTCCAACCGAAACCATTATTCTGAGTTGTTCTCCATAGCGAACGTATACTTCAGAATAATTCGGATTAAACTTTATCGAGAAGTGTCGTAATTGTGTTTTTAATGTGTCTGAATGGGAGTAACGCCCCTCTCGACATTTTTATGACAAATCGTCAAAAATGATAATATTAATATAACCTAAATTGAGCGATTCTTTTTGATGCCGATGCATAAGATGCCGAGGAAAGACGACATGCGAAAAGCGCAGGAATACCCG